>JAHITH010000098.1 GCA_018817845.1 Patescibacteria group bacterium | reverse complement strand
TTTTGGCAAAGCGATTGCTGTAATTCCCCTGCTGGGATGGCTGGTTAGGTTTGTGGACACGAAGTTGGGGTTGATACTATTGGTGGCTGTACCTGCAACCTTGGTGGTAAGAAGAGAGATTATGGTTATTAAAAGGGAGATTAAAAAAGGTATGCGTAAGGGTTAGGCACTTATCTTAGAAATTTTCCAGATGCCTTTTTCTCTAAATGCTGGAATTGTTTGGCGCTTGGCCTTGTTGAGTAAAATAGAAGTGGATTCTTTTTCTGCCTTGGCGTACTGAGATAGTTTTATAATGGTATTACCTTTAAGGTAAGCAATTCTTTTATGCATTGATTCCAGTAATGCTAGGGTTAGTATTTTTTCCATAGATGTAGATTTTTGGCTATTTCGGTATTCGCCAAAGGATTTGTAGTATAGAGATTTTTCTTTATCGCGAATAATTATGGGCGGAAAGCCAAGCTGTGTTAACTGATAGTTAATAAGTACTCGACCAATACGACCGTTACCATCTATGAATGGATGAATGTTTTCAAACTCTAGATGAAACTGGGCAATTTTTTCTAGAAAATATTTTCTGTGATCGCTTGAGTACTCAACAAGGACCGACTCTATCATTCTATCTATATGTTCTGGTGCGGGTGCAATATGCATACCTACCCTGACGTACTCGTTTTTCTTTCTAAATCTGCCGGATATGTTTTCGTTGATATTTTCAATAAGCATTTTGTGCAATAGCAGAATTAGATCTTTATTAATATCTTTTACACTTACCTTGTCTTTTATATACTCGGAAACCCTGGCTAGGTTTTTGGCTTCAAAAACCTCTCTAACAGAAACGTGGCGCGAGGCTTCCATCTCCATTAAAATTTTTTCTGTTTCTGCTATGGTCAAGGTAGAACCTTCAATTGCGTTAGAGTTATAAACAGCCTCGGACAACTCTGTTTCAAACAAAATATCTAAAAGAGAGTCTTTACCCTTTTTCAAGGAGTCGTACTCTTGCTTAAGCTGGTTTATTTTTAGTTTGAGATTTTTTGTGATTGCCATGGCTTTATTCTACTATATTCACACTAAAATGTCAATATACCGTGAATTTATGTTAAAAGTGGCATAAATTCACGTTTTACTACTACTTGACATGTTTCTTTTTTGGTATATAATGTGTACCAATTATGAATCAGCTAGCCAATCTACAAAAACTAGAAACTGCCAGTTTTTTTGACAAAACTACTTTACAACAGGTGGTTAAGGTAAGTGACAACTCTTTGTATTCTAATATCAAGAGGTGGATAGAAAAAGGAGATTTAATTCAGCTTAAAAAGGGTTTGTATGTAACTTCTGCTTATTACCAAAGGTTGGCTAATAAGCAAGATTATCTGGAGTTTGTGGCTAATAATCTTAAGTACCCCTCTTACTTGAGTTTGGAGTATGTTTTGCAAAAATACAGCATTTTATCTGAGTCTGTTTTTAGCCTAACTTCTATTAGCAGAAAAAAAACCAAAGTTTATTCTAATAAACTGGGCGTATTTTCTTACTCTAGTATTAAAGATGATCTGTTTACCGGTTTTAGTGTGGTGGATAAATCTGGTTTTAAAATAAGGCAGGCCAGTAAAGCCAAGGCTCTTTTTGACTATTTTTACTTTAAATCGCGCTCTATTCCTAAGTTTGATAAAGATTTACTTGCGTCTTTTAGACTTAACTTAGATGAGTTTAGTAAGGCTGATTTTACAGAACTTGATTCTTATATAAAGTTGGCTGGCTCAAGTAACTTAAGGGATATTACAAAATTATTAAAACAGATAAAAAATGATTCTTGACGACGTTAAACAAATTATTACCAAGGAAAGAGAAAAAAATAGTAGTGATTTATATATAAAAACCGCTATAAAGGAATATTTGCAAATTTACGTTCTTAATTTTATTTATACTCACCCCGTTTATAGTAAAAATTTTATCTTTACAGGTGGAACTTGCTTACGGCGTTGTTTTGGATTAAATCGTTTGTCAGAAGACATAGATTTTGATTTGATTAAGCCAGTTGATGCAGAAAAACTTAAGGAAGACTTAACAGAGTATTTTTACAAGAAGTACTTGTATAAAGATGTTTATATTAAGACCGGTCAAAAAGGCCGCCAGGTTCTTTTAAAGTTTCCCATACTTAGAACTCTGGGTTTGGCCACGGAGTCGGAGAGCGATCTGCTTTACGTTAAGGTCGATCTTTCTTTGGTGGAGTCTAAGTCTTACAAAACTCTTACTACTCTTAAAAGTACCTACAACTTTAATTACATAATCACCCATTATGATCTACCCACTCTTATGGCTAGTAAGATTGCTACCGTGCTTACCAGAAGTGGGTCTAGGAGAGATTATTTTGATTTGTTGTGGTTTTTAGAAAATAAAGTTTACCCCGACCTGAAAAGGATCAATGACTCACTAAAGAAAAAATATAATTTAACAGAGGTGATTGGCTTGGTGGATGAAAAGGTAAACTTGGCCGTAGTAAAACAAAAAAACTATTTTAAACAAGATTTGCTTCCTTTTATTGATAACCAAGAAGTTATTGATCCCTATATTGGGTCTTATGTAGAGAATTATAATTTAAAAAAACAATACTTATTAGATTAGGCGGTCTGGGGGTAGTGGCAGGTTTTGAATTTTTTGCCGGAACCGCACCAGCAGGGGTCGTTGCGGCCAAGTTTTTTAGGTTTGGCCACCTCGGTAGAGGGAGTTGGTGGTGGAGTGGCTGGACGGGCTTGGATGCGGAAGATACGGCGGGCAATTTGGCTATCCATTTTGTTTAAGAGCGATTCGAACAAAGAGTAGGCTTCTTTTTTGTACTCTACTACCGGATCTTTTTGGGCGTAACCTCTTAGGCCAATTCCGTCTCTTAGTGAGTCTAGGGTGTCTAGGTGTTGCATCCAGAGTTCGTCGTAGGTTCCTAGTTGGACAAATTTTTCTGCTTCTCTGGTTGTTTCTTTACCCAACCCCAGCTCTTGTTCTTTTCTGGCTTGGGTTACTATGTTGTTGAACAACTTGTTAATTTCTTCTGGGGTTTGACCTACCAACCTTTTTTCTAAAGGATCAGCAGACTGAGGGTGTAGGGGTAAGATTAGCTGGAACTCTTTTATTAAACGATCGGCGTCATCTTTGGTTAACTTATCAAAATACGGAACAAGAAGGTTGTCTACTTCTTGGGCAAGAAGTTCATCTGTCTCTTGCTTTAAACCGCTTGAGTCGTTTATTTTTTCTAGTATTTGTTGGCGTTTCTTGTAAAAAATATCTCTGTGTTTGTTTAAAACGCCGTCGTACTCTACCACATTTTTACGCTGGTCAAAGTGGAAAGATTCTACCTTAGCTTGGGCTGTTTCTATGGCTTTGGAAACCATACCTGCTTCTAGGGGTTGGTCTTCTGGAACTTTAAGTAGGTCCATTAACCTTGAAACCCGGTCACCACCAAAGATACGCATAATGTCATCCCCTAGTGAAACGTAAAAGCGTGACGATCCGGGGTCGCCCTGACGACCGGACCTGCCCCTGAACTGGTTGTCTATTCTTCTTGACTCGTGTCTAACGGCGCCAATGATATGCAGACCACCTAGCTCTACAACTTTTTGGTGTTCTTTTTGCCAATCGGCTTTGGTTCTACCAGACGGGTCGCCACCCAAAACTATGTCTACTCCCCTACCGGCAATATTGGTAGCCACGGTAACGCCGCCCACCCTACCGGCTTGGGAGATTATTTCTGCTTCGTTTTCGTGATTTTTAGCGTTTAGAACTTGATGTTTTACTCTTTTCTTTTTTAGGAATTGAGTAATTATTTGGTTTTGGTCTATTGATTTTGTACCAATAAGAATGGGTTGGCCTTTTTTATTTCTTTCCATTATTTCTTGAACTATCTTGGAGTATTTGGCCGCCTGGGTTTTGTAGACGATGTCTTGGCTATCGATTCTTTTAACCGGTTTGTTAGTAGGAATAACGACCACGTCTAGGTCGTAGATTTTTTTAAACTCTACTTTTTCGGTAACGGCGGTACCTGTCATGCCGGCTAGTTTTTGGTACATTCTAAAATAGTTTTGTAAAGAAATGGTAGCCAGGGTTTTTGATTCTTGTTGAATTTTTACACCTTCTTTTGCCTCTATGGCTTGGTGAAGCCCGTCGGAATAGCGCCTGCCGTACATTAGCCTGCCGGTGTGTTCGTCGACTATTATTATCTGGTCATCTTTGACCACGTAGTCTTTGTCTTTGGCGAACAAGGTTCTGGATTTTAAGGCCTGCTCTATGTGGTGCAGGGTTTTATAATCTTGCTCGTATAAATTTTCTACTTTTAGAATTTTTTCTACTTTTCTTAGACCGTGGTCGGTAAGATTTACGGTTCTTTGTTTTTCGTCTAGATCGTAGTCGGTGTCTTTTGAGAGAGAGGTAATAAGTTGAGAGAACTGGTAGTATTTTTGGGTTGGTTCAGAGTCTGGGGCGGAAATAATTAATGGAGTTCTGGCCTCGTCTATTAGAATTGAGTCAACCTCGTCTACTATGGCAAAGTGGTGCTCACGCTGGACCTGGCCTTCTAAGCTTCTGGCCATGTTGTCTCTTAAATAGTCAAAGCCAAATTCGTTGTTGGTGCCGTAGGTTATGTCTGCTTTGTAGGCCTCACGTCTGGAGCAAGGTCTTAGGTTGTGTAGTCTTTTGTCGTGGTGAGTTTTGTCTTGGTAGTCGGGGTCGTAGATAGAGGCTGGCTGATCACCCTTGCCGGAATAGATTACACCGGTGGAAAGACCCAAAAGGTGAAAGGCCGGGGCCATCCAACCCGCGTCTCTTTGGGCTAGGTAGTCGTTGACGGTAACCAGATGAACGCCGCGGCCGGTGAGGGCGTTTAAGGCAATGGCAAGAATGGCGGACAGGGTTTTACCTTCTCCTGTTTTCTGTTCGGCAATTTTTCCCTGATGAAAAGCAATGGCGGCCATGAGTTGAACGTCGAAGGCGCGCATACTTGTAGTTCTCTTGGCGGCTTCACGGGTAAGTGCGTAAACTTGAGGCAAGATATCGTCTAGAGTTTTTCCTTGAGATAATTCTTTTTTTAACTTGCCTATTTCTGCCTTGAGTTGATTATCCTTAAGCTTAGACACCCCTGGTTCAAGATTGTTAATAAGATCGACGGTTGCTTGGAATTTGCTTAGGTCTTTTTGATTTGAGTCAAAGAGGCCTCTTAATTTTTGGAACATTAGAGTCATTATACTGGATGACTAGATTGGAGGGGGTGCGGCAAGTGGTGGTAGTGAAGGATTTGTTTAGTTTTTTTAAGAATTCAAGGGTTTTTTGTTCATGAATGTCCCAAAACAGACGGTTTATCAGAACTGTTTTGCCAAGTTTTTTTAGAGATTTTAAGAAACCTATGTCTTCGAAGATGGGGGGAATTTTGTAGCCCTGGTAGCAATCCACCAGGATTAAATCGTACACCTCCCTGTCATTCCCGCGCAGGCGGGAATCCATAACAAACTTTTCAGCGTCTTGGTTGATTATTTTTAGGTTGGGGATTTTACCTATTCCAAAGTATTCCTTGGCTATTTTTATGACCACGGGGTCTATTTCTACACCTGTCATTTTGGCTTTGGGCCATTTTTTACTTATTACCTTGGCAACAGAGCCAGCACCAAAACCCAAAATCAAGACAGAAGAAAAACACACTTCCGAAGTGTGTTTTTTTAGGGCTTTGGCCCAGATTTTTTCTATTACTTGACCGGACTGGGTTAGATTTCCCATGTCTAGTCTTAGTTGGCCAGAAAAATTAACTATCTGAATCTTGGTATTGAATTTTGACTTGAAGGTTTTGATTACTTCTGGGGCAAAGTATGCTTTTACAGACATGTTAGTTTGACTCTTGGCGGATTTTGGTGGCTAGGTTGGCCCAGATTTGGTAACGGGTTTTTATTTTGGAGCTAGTGATTTTGGCCGGAACTACATTTTCTTTAGTAAAGACGTGGTCTAAAAGGGCGGCGGCGGCCATGTCTCTTTCTATTATTGAGTCGGCACCAGAAAGAATAACTACTACACTAATATCTTCTCTGGTGGCGGTAACTATGGTGGAATAACCGGCGTTTTCTGTGTAGGCAATTTTTAAACCGGTTACACCCGGGTAGACGTCAAGTAAGCCATTCCAGTTGGGAAGATAGTAGTGATCATGAAGTTGGGTTTTTTCTATATCTTGGTTGTCTGAGACGGCACTTTTAAGTATTTCTGGATAATTTTGTTGTACATTGTGGATAAGTTTAACAATGTCTTCTAAATTTGAGTACTGTTTTTGATCATCTAGTCCGTCTGGGTTGGTAAATCGGCTATTTGTCATGTTTAAATTTTGAGCTTTTTTGTTTATTAAATCAATAAAATCGGTAAGAGGTTTGCCATACAGATTAGCAATCCCCTCGGCTAAGGTTTGAGCGGCGTCGTTGGCCGATGTAGCTATAGAGGCTCTAACTAAATCGCTTACCGTTAGCTGTTCACCTGGTTTTAAACCTAAAATTGTAGGGACTTTGTTAACGCTGTTTACGGTAGCAGTTATATATTGCTCAGGATTAACTAAATCTAGAGCAATTTGTGTGGTTAGTAATTTGGTAAAGGAGGCGGGTGAAAATGACTCTTGTTGATTTTTAGCGGCGTAAACTATTTGGGTTTCAGAGTTATATGAAAGATACCGCGGAATGTTGTTTAAACTTGGAAGTGTCTCTGATTTAGAATAATCTAGGTTTGGAGGTTTGGAAATTTTTGAGCCAAGCTTTGAGGTTAAGTCGAGTGAATGGGAACTTTTGGGAGAAATCAAGCTGGGTGAAAAAAAGAAATACAAGAGATAAGCAATACCCATAAAACTAACTAGAAACAGCAACAGGGAAGGAAGTTTATTTAATTTTATTTTCACCGTTAATTACTTCTTTACCCATGTAAGGCACTAAGACTGGGGGGACTTTAATTGAACCGTCTTCTTGTTGATATGTTTCCCAGATAGCAATTAGAGCTCTAACAGAAGGTAGGGCGGTGTTGTTTAACATGTGAACAAACTTAGTTTCGCCCTTACTATTTACGTATTTGATATTGGCTCTTCTTGCTTGAAAATCGGTCATGATGGAGTCTGAGCCGGTTTCACCGTAACCGTTTCTGCCAGGCATCCAGGTTTCTAGGTCATATTTTTTGGCTTGTGGCTCCCCCATGTCACCAGTACACATAAGCATAACTTGATAATGCAAACCTAGGTCTTGTAAAATTTCTTCTGAGAATTCTAGCATTTTTTCGTGCCATTTTATTGATTCGTTTAGATCATTCTTACAAATTACTACTTGTTCTATTTTAGTGAACTCGTGGACTCTGTAAAAACCTTTGGTGTCTTTACCGTAATTGCCTATTTCTCTTCTATAACAGGGCGAGTAGCCTACCATTTTTATGGGTAGATCCTTTTCTTTAAAGGTCTCGTTGGCATACATGGAAACCAGTGGAACCTCTGCCGTACCTGCTAGAAAATAGTCATTTTGGGGATCGGTTTCGTCTGATGCCAACTTGTAAGCTTCTGATTCGCCCCAAGGAAAGTGGCCGGAATTAATAAATGTCTGTCTTTTAGTTATTACTGGAGGGATGATTGGGGTGTAGCCTTTTTCTACAAATTTTTTCAAGGCAAATTGCATCAGGGCGTTTTGCATTAAGACACCGTCATTGGTTAGATAGTAACCCCTAAACCCAGCCACCTTGGACCCCCGTTCTAAATCGAGCATCTTTAAATTTATACCAAGTTCTGCGTGATCTTTGGGCTCAAAATCAAACTTCTTTTTCTTGCCCCAGTCTCTGACTTTTTTGTTGCCAGATTCGTCTTTACCAATTGGCACGTCGTCTAGTGGAATGTTGGGAACTTGAAGCATAAGCTGTCCAAACTCTGCCTCTGTTTGCTTTAGTTGTGGTTCAATGTCTTGTAGGGCTTTTTTTTGCTCGGCGGCCTTGGCAAGCAACTCGTCGGTTCTTTTTTGTTTAAGTTTGTCGTTTAGGGTATTTCTTTGAGCGCGTAAGGCTTGGATGGTACCCATTAGCTGGCGACGCTTTTTGTCTGTTTCTAGTAAGTTTTCGACTATCTTGGGGTTTAGACCCTTATTGGTGCAGGCTGTCTCTACCTTTTTTTTATTTTCTCTTATAAAATTAATATCAAGCATTATTTTTTGAGTAATTTTGTTAACTTGTGGTTTAAAATTGGTAAATCATCTTTTATTGTTTTCCAGATAGTCTCTAAATTTACCTGATCATATCCGTGGATGAGGAAATTACGCATATCGATTGCTTGCCTGAATGGAAAATCTGAATTATCTCTTAGAGAGTTTTTATCTTTTTCTAGTTTATTAGCTGCCTCCCCAATAATCTCCATCTGACGAATAATTGCGTCTTGAACCATATCTTGTTCTGCAAAAAGTTCAAAAGAGGATATTCCCTTAAGGTATTTTTTTATTTTACTGATGGCCTGATAAATGTCCTGAAGATAAACTTGATTAGTTTTTTTCATAGATAGTGATTAGATCGCGTTTTATATATGGTTCGAGCATCGGTTTGACGTTTCGCCTTAAAACTAGATCGACATTTCTGTCAAATAAATTTTCCATATCTGATTTTATCCCTGAAAGCTCGAAAAAAGATTTTGGAGCTGGATAATCGATTAAGATATCTACATCGCTGTCTATTTTATGATCTTGCCTGGCATATGATCCAAAAAGCCCTAAGTATGTTAAGCCGTGCTGACTGCACACGTTTTTCAACTTATTTTCTGGTATATGGTTCGCAATATTAGCAATCATAGAGATATTTTACTATGAAGATGAGTGTTGTGCTTTACAAATCCAAATCTGAGGAAATATCTTGCAGGGCTTTTAGGCAGATTTCTATAAACTGGGGAAGTTTTATGCCTAGTTTTTCTTCTGACATTTCTGCTGGTTCACGGTGAGCGCCGGTAGCAAAGGCTTTTTGCTTCCATTTTTTTAAGACTGAGTCTACGGAAACACTGGCTAGTTTCTTGTCTGGTTTAACCAAAGCACAGGCAATAATAAGGCCAGATAAATCATCGGAGCAATATAAGGCCCAGTCTAGTTTGGAGACTGGTTCTGGGGCATTTTTTTGCCAGCCCCAAGCGTGAGCTTTAATAGCCTGAATAATTTTTTTGTCTGCATTTATATTCCCAAGTTCTTCAAAAATTTTGCTGGGGTGTTTCTCTGGTTCCTTGGCAAACATTTCGTAGTCGGCGTCGTGAAGTAAACCCACCAACCCCCACAAGTCCTCGTCTTCTTTAAAATATTTGGCTAGAGCTCTCATCTGTGCCTCTACTGCCAGCATGTGTTTTACCAAGTTTTTGTTTTTGGTAAGGCTGGTAACTAGCTTGAGCGCTTGGTCTCGAGTCATATTTATTTTTTTGGCTTAAGTGTGGGGAAGGCTATTATCTCTTTAATGCTTGAGGCATCGGTTAGCATCATGACCATGCGGTCGATACCAATAGCTATTCCGCAAGTTGGTGGAAAGCCATATTCAATAGCTGTTAGGTAGTCGTAGTCGGTTTGATGAGCTTCATCAAAACCAGCTTCTTCACGTTTCTTTTCCTCAATAAATCGTTCTCTTAGATCTACAGGGTCATTTAACTCTGAGTAATTGTTTCCCAACTCTGAACCCATGGCAAACATTTCGAATCGCTGGGTGAAACGTGAATCTTTGCATTTCTTTGCTAAAGGGGAAATTTCAATTGGATAGTCATAAATTATAGTAGGTTGGATGAGTTTGTCTTCCACTATTTCTTCAAAAATAAAGGCAATCACTTCGCCGATATTATTTATCTTCTCTAATTCTGAAAACTTGGTTTTGTTGATGCCTAACTGTTTGACAGCTTGTTTAGCTTGCTTGAGTGTTTTCCAATCTAATGGGTCAATGCCTGTGTGTTTTTTAATTGATTCTACAACTGTAAATCTTTGCCAAGGGCGAGAAAAACTTAAGGTTTCTTTTTGATATTTGATTTGTGTTGTCCCAAGGACTTTTTTAACTATGTATTCAAAAATCTCTTCTATAATATCCATACCATAGAAATAGTCTTTATAGGCAATCATTGCCTCGAACATGGTGAACTCTGGATTGTGGTCGTAGTCAATGCCTTCATTTCTAAAGACTTTGGTAATTTCATAAATTTTCTCAAAACCACCAACAATAAGACGTTTTAAGTACATTTCGTCGGAAATGCGCAGGTAAAAATCTGCATCGAGAGAGTTGTGATGAGTAATAAAAGGACGAGCAAATCCACCACCATATACTGGTTGAAGGGTGGGGGTTTCTATCTCAAGGTAATCTCGTGAATCTAGGAAATTCCTAATGGACTTGACTATTTGACTTCTAAGTTTAATTCTTTGCCTGACCTCGTCGTTTAGAATGAGATCTAGATATCTTTTTCTAAATCTTTACTCCTTATTTTTTAACCCATACCATTGGCTGGGGAGAGGTCTAAGTGACTTGGTGAGCAGAGTAAAACTATTAACATCTATGCTGATTTCTTTGGTTTTGGATTCAATTACCTTACCTGAAACACCTACAAAGTCTCCGATGTCTGTAAGAGAGACTACCTTGTTTTCTTTGTCACTTAAGCTATCTTTGTGCAAGATTAGTTGAATTTTTCCGGTTTCGTCTACCAAATCCATGAATACCAGAGCTCCGTGGCCACGGATAGCCATAATTCTACCAGCGGTTTGAGTCTTTTTGCCTAAAAGTTCACAGCTTTGTTGAGTAGTCTGTCTTTTGTTAAATTTATTAGCAAAGGGGTTAACTCCAAGTTTTCTTAGCTTTTCTATTTTTTCTAGTCTTTGGTCTTTGGTGTCTTGTAGCCGACTCATGACCAATATTGTAGCTTATTTGATGGCTTTGATGGTGTAGACAATGGTGCCGGCTGGTGCTTCTACTTTTGCCTTATCTCCTACTTTTTTACCAATTAGGGCTAATCCCAGGGGTGATTTATGGCTGATTTTTCCAGCTTGGGGATCTGCTTCCCACTCTCCTACTATGACAAAGACGTGGTCGGAGCCGTTAATGCTAATATCCACCTGGTGGCCAATATCAACAATAGAACTGTTGGTACTTTTTTTGATTATCTGACTACGATTTATGATATCTGTTACCTCTTCTATTCTGCCAACCAGAGTTAGGTGGTCTTCTTTGGCAGATTGATATTCGTAGTTTTCTGAAAGGTCTCCTAAGGTTCTAGCCGCAGCAATACGATTAATTGCCTTAGGCAATACCTTTTCTCTTAGGGTCTTGAGCTCATTTTTGAGCTCGTTGAACCCTTCTGGGGTTAGCTGGACTTTATTGTTGTTTATTGTCATGTTTTATTATTTTTGCCATTTTTATCCTTCCTTAAGCTTTTTAATTCTTAAGGCAGAACACTTTCCTTAGTTATTATTATTAGAAAACCGGGCAGATTTCCTACCGTGAATTGGTATTCTATGCTAATTTTAGTTGATTGTCAATAGGTTTGAAGGTAAAATCAGTCTTACATGGCCCCATCGTCTAACGGTTAGGACATCAGGTTCTCAATCTGATAATTAGAGTTCGATTCTCTATGGGGTCACAAGTATCGTAAGGTTCAGCGCGACCCGTATGCCTGCGCTGAAAAGCCCGATGTTACCTGCTAATTTTCTTCAACTTTCCTCGAAATGAGATTTTAGATCCTGTAATGTTGCATATTTACCCCTGTAAATAGCTTCAAATGCTATACTTCAAACATGGCTATCGTTAAAACTAAATCATTTCAACTAGGAGTGAATTCTAAAGGAGATCCTAACTCAAAAAGACTAGCGATTGCCCTACCAGGAAGACTCGATACAAAAGATTACGAATGTTTCAACAAACATCTAGAATATCTTGCCAATAAAGGCTTCTATGCCGTTTCATTTGATCCTCCGGGAACCTGGGAAAGTCCTGGCGGAATAGAGCTGTTTTCCACCACAAACTACATTAAAGCAGTGAATGAGTTAATTGAATATTATGGCAACAAGCCCACTCTTTTACTGGGTCATAGTAGGGGTGGAGCAACCTCCACACTTGCCGGTACTAGTAACCAACATGTTATCGGATTAGTTTTAATCAATCCTTCTTTAGGATCACCAACTCCACCAAGTCCTGAGATGCGAGAGGCAGGGGTGTATATAGATCACAGAGATCTACCTCCTGGAACTAAAAGAACTGAACAGAAAAGAGAGTTTAGAGCATCACTAAATTACTTTGAAGATGGGGCTAAATACAATGATGCAGAAACCCTAAGAACCTGTACGAAGCCAAAAATCATTTTTTATGCAACTGAAGATGAATTTAACAGCCCCGAGGAGGTTGAAACACTTTTCTCTTCGGTTCCCGAACCCAAAGAGCTATACAAAATAGAATGCACCCACGACTATCGCCTTTATCCCAAGGTTGTAGAAGAAATTAACGAAGTAATGGGCTCCTTTATTGACAAGCACTTGCCAAACTGAAGCCAGTTCATTGTTATTTTTCTATTTTTATCGTTTTATCAGTCAGAATAAACTTTGTTTTGATGAATGAAAGTGCCTCCTGACGCTCCTCGGCTGTCCCAACCTGCAAGATATGCAAAAGATAGTTTTTTGTCATTTCATTTTTGTCTGCTGACGTTTGAGGAACTCTGTTAAATTCAGCTAAGTGGCCATCTATGAATTCTTGGTGGAGGACTTGAGTTTTTAGCCGATGATATCGATCAATATCTTCCTGAATTTTTCGAGTTACACCGGCATGATTGAACTTAATTTTATCTATATTTGCAATTAACTGTTTTACTAAATCACCTTCGGTAATATATGGCTCATCACATTCGTAATTAACTGATCTACCACAGTGATAGTATATGTGCTTGGTGTGTCCTCCATGTTTTAGTTTTCTAAATTTTTCTTCTGCTGTCACACCTCCGCCACACCCTCCGCATTTAAAAATACTTTTGAATGGGAATAGTTTATTTTTGTAACTCTTGGGTACTGTTTTAAGCATAACTTGAGCCTTATCAAAAAGCTCTTTTGTTACAAGTGGTGTGTGCTTACCCTGATACCAAGTGCCACTACCGACGGGAAATTCAAATTCACCGTAATAGAATGGATTTTTAAGAGTTGAATAAACTTTACTCAATGGAATTTGATTGCCATTTCTAGTTATAAAGCCAATCCTATCTAACCAGTTTTTCAGTGCTCTGCCACTATGACCTTGGTTGGCGACCCTTTGATACATCTGGGTGACAAACGAGGCTCGTTCTGGATCAATAGTGATCAATTCATCCTTATGACCATCGCCAGGCTTATTTAAGTATCCTAGCGGGGCAATACTAGGTCTCCAGCCCATGGCACACTTGGTTCTTAATCCTCTTTGAACATTTACACCCTTATTATCATTTTCTAGCTTTGCTTGAGAACAGAGAATCATCAATAAAAACTTTTCATTTGGACTGTTTGAGAAACTTTGTGAGTACGTTTGGATCTTTACCAATTTCCCTTGATCCATAAGATCAACGACCGATCCAAGATCCCCAGCGTTTCGACTCAGCCTATCGGGGGCCCAGGTGAGTATTCCATTAAATTTCTTTTGACGTAATTCTTGAAGAAGCTGGGTAAATATTGGTCGGGAGCCAGACATTTTGGCTGAATGGCTTTCTTTTTTAATCTCCCTGATTTTGAGATTATCTCTCTTGGCAAGCGTCAACATTTCGTCAATTTGAGAATCGATGGACATAGCTTGCCGTTCGTCTGATTCGGATGATTTTCGTGCATAAAGGCAATACTCAATCTTTGGTGGCTCTATTGTTGTATTTTGGTTATATGTAGTACTCATTTCAATGGTCAGGGTACCGCCAAAGGTGGAATAAGTCTAGTCCAAAATCGGCCACCAACCTATGAATACCTATGAAACATATATATTGACAAGACTCGAATTTGGCACTATAATACCAACCATGGCAACTAAAATTATTGACAACGATGTTGTTCGTGAGCACATTCTCACCGCCCTCCATAACATTCTTACTAAAGCTCGAAGTCGAGGCTCTCAAATGGTTGGTATCCGCGACCTTGCTCAGGAGGTTAAGACAGTAGAGCCAAATTTAAAGGAAAATCAAGTAGCTTCGAATGTCACATTTCTTGTCCAAAATGGTTTCGTGGAAGAAATGCCAATTGAAAATTACTTTGCAAAAAAACAGTTTGGCGGTGCCAAGCCGTCATATAAATATCGTCTCACTCGCGAAGGACTAGCATACTTTGATCACGGATCTAAGTTTGATAAAAGCAGTGTTTTTGCCGGCATTGGTGACATTAGTGGAAATGGCAATAATATTATCATTGGAAACCAAAATTCGATTACAAGCATCGCTAATACTCAATATTCTGAGGGGCATCGCCTTGCTGAAGATCTTCGTCGCCGAGTAAATGCTCTGGGAGAACTTACAGATGAAGAGAAGATTTTTATTCAGAGTGATATCGAAACTATTAAAAGTCAGTTGGCCAAACCAAAGCCGGATGTAGGTATAATTCAGAAGGCTAAGGAAAATATTGCCTTTCTTGCCGATATTGTGACAGTCGCCGTTCCAACCATTGCATTATTAACTTGGATAGGTACACAATTCCATATCTAATATGAAAACAGATCAATTTATCCCATCAAAAAACCTACTCACTATTGGTGAAGTAGCTAAATTATTTAAAATCCACCGCGATACTCTCCGAAATTGGGAGAAGGCAGGAAAAATAACGCCCATGAGGGTTGGCCCACGACATGACCGCAAATATCGAAGACAGGATATCCAAACTTTAGCAGATGAAATGGGAAGCAAACTCACTCTTGCCCAACTTGAGCAGTTTTTATGGAAATCAGCAGACATTTTACGAGGAAAGATCGATAGCTCAGATTACAAAAAATACATTTTTGGTCTCCTGTTTTACAAAAGAATTAGCGATGTTTGGGACGAGGAGTATCA
>JAHITH010000034.1 GCA_018817845.1 Patescibacteria group bacterium | reverse complement strand
TGGCTAACATTAGTTAGACACGAATCGTTCATGGTTACTTTCATATATGACTACTGTAACGGTTCGTGTCTTGTTTTTGAAGAGTTCTAGCTTAATTTGAAGATTGTTTTTTGACTAAACCTCCACTTTCATTTCAGTATCATTTTGGATTAGGTAAGACTTGACCAGGACAGATCTTTTTTAATTTGTTATAATGAAAGCATGAAGAAAAATGGTTTTAAGGTATTTAAAATTATTTTAGTAATCGTTATTTTAGTTACAGTTGCGTTTTTTGTATATAAGGATTATTTAGTGCCTTCTCATTTTTTTTGTCCTGCTCCTTCAAAGGAAGTGAAAAACTATGAACCACCATTATCTGTTTGGCAAGAAGTAATTTATCCTGGATCTCTATTTATTAAAAGAACAATTGTTGAACCGTGCGACCCATGTCGTACAGAATGCCGTGGTTCTTTAGGTCGAAGTGGTGGTGCAAAATTTTCATACCACGTATTAGTTCCATTTTATGACGTAATTACTTGGTATAAAGACAAGTGGGATATGTCTGGAGGTGGGGGTGATATGGAGAGCGGTGGTGAAGCCGGTACTATATTTGGTGCTAAAATTTATGATAAAAATTTTGGAGACATTCTTTATTTTATAACTATTGTTGGAGATAAGTCAGAGACATCAATAAATTTCAGTTCTAGTATTCAGACTACTAAATAAGACTTCGAGGAATCGTATTTTGATTAAAATGCTGGCCGGCATTACTGCTGGCTCTTTTTTATACCTAAATTCCAAAACTGGTTCGTGTAAGCTTCCACACCACGGCGGATAAAGCCGGAAGGGGAGCACTGTAATGAAATAGATTGGTGTGTGGGTGGGGTATTTAGGGTTTGGGGATTTGAAATAGCAAGTTTCCCTGATCGCCGGCCATTACATCTGGAACACTGCCGTTCCATTTCATTTTGTACCACCTTTCTAACTAATTACTAACTGCTAATTTAGATGATTAAATCTTCCTTAGCTAGTGGTACATTATATTCAGGACCCATCAAACCAAGATTTTCTTGGTTTTAAGCACGGGTTTGAGGGTTTTTGATGGAATTGCTTTGGTTATTTTGCCGTCTTTGACTATATTGATCAGTGTGGTTTGGAGTAGATTTTGTGCCTAAACCCCAAAAGTGGTTCGTGTAACGTGATGAACAGGGAGCAAATAATCCTATAGTTGTTGAATGATGTTTTTCTGGTAGAATTGGTTGATGGATGATAAGTATTTGGAGATAATGCCTTTTAGTAAAAGGGTAGGTAGTGAGATATTGGGTTCAAGTAGAAGTACGGAAGTGAGAAAGCTAGGTGAGAAGTTTGTTTTAAAGGAGTTGGGTAAGCCATATTCCCTGTTAAGAGATGAAGGGGAAACAGACAAGGAATATAGAAGTAGAAGAGTTAAAATGTGTTTGGAAACCTTGAAAAATGAAAAGAGACTTGCAGAAGAGACTAGTGAGTTTATTCCTGATAGGATAAAAACTTATTCAGAATCTTATTTAGTTATAAATGGTAAGGATGGGTTTCCGACCCCTTTTAAAGTACAAGAAGTAGTAAAGGGAAAGACCTTACGTGAACAACGAGGTTTAGGCTTGTCTAAAGTTTTAAAAAAAGATCTCGATAAAATTGTAATTGCGAGCATTAAGTGTTTCACAAGAACAGGTAAGGTGTTTGATCTTGTGGGGTGTGTGGGTGGTGATGGTGAAAGCGCTTGGGAAGAGATTGGGAGACACCTTAACCCGATACGGTATGCGGCGAATCTAATGATCACTGAGGATGATAGGCTTGCCTTTATTGACGCTAGGGTTGGTGGAGGAAATTTAGTCAAACAGCTGGTTTCTTTGATGACATTAGCAGGGTATTATTGGAAAAAGATCGGTGAAAATATAGTATTGAAATCGGCAATTCAACCTCAGAAAGACTAAAAGTGGTTCGTGTAAGCTTCAGCCAGAGGCTGACAGGGGTGGAAGGGGAGCAAATGATTGAAATGGATTGGTTTAGGTAAATATATATTATATTAACTGTTGACACATTGGTTAATATATGTTAACCTAGTAATGAAAGGTTAATATGAAGAATAGATTTATATCAACTACAGAATTGGCAAAACTATTAGGTATTAGTCATGTGGCGGTGTATAAGAAGATAAAAACTGGTCGGATCAAAGCGATGAAAGTCGGTCGTAATTATGTTATTGATAAGAATGACCTGGGTGGCATATTGGATGACGAATTAACAGAAACAGACAAAAGAATGGTTGAAAAGGCAGTTAAAAGAACTGTTGGTGAGTATGGTGAGACATTAGATTTGCTAAGAGCATCATGATTAAAAGTGTTGGTATCAAAGAGGTTGAGTTGGTAGTTTTTAGATTAGTAAGAGAGAAGATGATCTATGACGAGTCGATTCCTAGTTTCAATACAAGGTTTCCAAATGTTCTGGAGAGTTGTTTGGTGGTGCCATTTCAACAATTTGACAGAAAGACCCTATACAAAGGCTTGAGTAGGAAAGCGGCGATTTTGTTTTATTTGATGATAAAAAACCATCCGTTTCAAAATGGTAATAAGAGAATTGCGATGACAACTTTGTTTTATTTTCTTTTTAAGAATGGTAAATGGTTAAGTTTGGATAATAAGAAGCTATATAATTTTGCGATTTGGTTGGCAGAAAGCCCGGCGGAGTTAAAAGATGATACTTTGAGAGCGACCGAGAGGTTTATTAAAACTTATTTGGAGGATAAATAGACTGTAGTTCGTGTAAGCTCCCACCACGGTGGGTAAAGATGGAAGGAGAGCCAGTTGCCTTTTATTTGAATTAAGGCTTATTTGGTTTGGTATTGGTGAAATTCTTTTTCTACCCTTTCGGACAAGAAGACTTTCATAAGAGATTGGTAGGGGACGTCTTTTTTGTTGGCGATGGTTTTTATGGATCCTATGAGGGATTCCGGTAGTCTGATGGTGATTGGTTTTGTAGAAGGTTTAAGGGCGGAGAAGTCTAGTTCGACGGTTTTGCTCCAATCTATATACTCGGTTGAGTCGTGGGTGGCCCAGAACTTTCTTTCTTGATTTTCGTTTTTAAAGTTGGGAATAGGTTTAAACTTTTTCATATATTCTCCTTTCTTTTTTATTTTGATCTCTGGCAGAGATGATTCTAATTTTTTGATTTCTAATTGTGTAACTTATAAATAGCTTTCTGTTTTTATTGGTTCTTCCGAGTGACCTAAATCTTTTTTCGTATT
>JAHITH010000033.1 GCA_018817845.1 Patescibacteria group bacterium | reverse complement strand
GGTGGGAGTTAAAAAGGGAGACTTGGTAAAAAAGGGGCAAGTGCTGGCTAAACTAGATGACAAACTTGCCAAAATTGATTTGGAGATTGATTTGGCAAACTACAGACGGACCAGGGCAGAGTTTGAGGAGGTAGCTAGAAAATACCTAAATCCTGGGAACGAGGAAGAAAAAGGAATAAAGGAGATTGCCCAAGCAAAGTTAGATGTGGCGGTGAAAAAGGTGGAAAAACAAAAATACGAGATGGAGAAGTTGGCCTTGATTAGCCCGGTTGATGGAGAGATTGTTGATGATAGTGAGTTGGTGGCAGGGATGAATGTAACCCCGTCGGGTTTTCCGATTGTTATTAAGACTACTTAGGGGTAACTAAATAAAATAGAGGATTGTTAAAAACATCTTTGGTGTGATTTAGGATTTTTGTGTTTTCTGGAGGTTCTTTGGACCAGTCCCAGTCCCCTGGTACTTCTTGTCCTTGAACTGCTAGATAAATATCACCTGGTTCTAAGAGTCTAAATAAATCGTCTAGGTTTCGGGCTTTGCCGAAGTAGAATTTATCTGCAAACTTAAAACCACTGAACCCCTTGACTATATTTTCTTCTGGGATATCAGTGGTGAAGTTTTGCTGGAATTTTTTTGGTGGGTATTTAGCGAAGAAGGCAAATTTTATTAATGAGGGCTCGTAGGTGTTGTTTATAAAAATTCTGTTGGCTGAGTCTAGGTAGGGTATGGTTTTTTGGAATATTTCTTTGTAACCATGTTGCCAGTGACGGGCGGATTCGAATTTGTAATGGGTTGAATAACGATGCCAATAGGCCGTTATATTTATTGTCGTTGCAATTACAAATACTCCTGCAAAAAACAGATTCCACTTCGGAAGAGAAATTTTCAGCCATACAAACACTTGGTGGATGCCCAGGGCGGAGATAATGATAAGGGGTGGGAGCGTGAGAATTAGTCTAGTGGCGTGTAGGCTGCCGTCTGATGTAAGAGCAGAAGGAATGGGAGATAGTAAAAGCCAGGCTAAAATTAATTTATTCTCCTTGTTGTTAATTTTTTTAATTAGAACAACGAATCCAAGAACCAGGAACGGGGAGGTTGCCCAAAGAAGTTCGCCAAACCTGCCTATTGAGTGGCGAAAGTTGGGATCACCTGAAATGAATAGAAACTGAGGTGAAAAAGCAGACAAGTAATTTGAACCAATTTTGCCAGCGTAAGAGATGGCTTTATTGTGAAAGAGTTTTTCAGTAAAAGCGTTTTGATCTACCCAGGCGGCAGTGCGCTGGTTAACTATGTCGTAGACTATCTCTTGGTCTGAAAAAACACTAATCAAACTAAACCGTCCAGCGGCTTGACCTAAAGTGAGGTGATAGGCAATAGGTAGAAGTAAGATGAAATATAGTCCAAATAAAGTGAACGATCGTTTAAGTAAGTTGGTGAGGGGTGGGCGGTAAATGAGGAATAAGGAGAGGACAAGCAGGGGGGTAAAAAGGTTAGCGGTGGAGTAAGTATAGAAAGTAAGAATGAAACTTATAATTGATAGTGGGTAACGTTTTTTAATAAAAAATAAGGTGCCGGATAGGAGTAGGGTGAGAAGAAGGGTGGACTCGAAGGCGGCTCTGGAGTAATGGATGTGCCAAGGAGTGAGTGAAAGAATGAGGGCAGAGATTAACCCCAAAGATTTGTTTTTGAATAATTTATTTGCCAGTAGGTAGACAAGATAAATATTAAGAACGCCCAACAGGGTAATTGGTAGACGTACGGCAAAAGGTGTTGGCCCCAAGATACCAACAAACGGAGCGGTGATGTACATTAACAACGGGGCGCGCCACTCTGAAAGACTTTGAATGTAAGTGGGTAACAAATTCCCCATGTAATCTCGACCAGTGGTGATCAGAGACCAGGCATGATAACCTACGTCAATTTCGTCACCGAATAGGGAGATAGGAAGATTGCAAAGTTTATACAAACGTAGAGTAGTAGCGACCAACAAAATAACAATTATTGCTTTGGAGTTTTTTAACTTACTTATTAACTTCATAAACTATTGCATCACTGTTGGTAAAAACAACTGATAGGTATTTTTGGTCTGGGTCAAGAGGAAAATCAAGTTCGTCTTGGTGAGCATAAATATAGTCTATATTATTATCTTTTAGATAATTTGCGTTCCATTCTGTGCCTGACGCTTTAAAGAATTGTTTGCCGTTTACTATTTTATCTTTTACGTCATAACCGGTAATTTGAAGTTGCTCTTGTGCGCTAAATAGAACTTTTCTATCTGTATAGGCAGTTACATAAGGCGTGCTATACCAAGCATATATTGGCATTGGTTGTTGTTTATACTGATAGTGAGCGTTTCCGTCAAATGGCCTGGTTAAAATAAGACTGTCTTGAGGAGTATTGTCTTTTATCCATGACAAGGCTTCTATTTCTGCATTACTAACTTTGGCAAGTGGGTTGTGGCCGGGACCATAGAAGTCAAACAGACTACCAATGGCAGTGGGAATAGTGAAAGCCATAACACCAATAACAATAGCGGTTTTTAGTGTTTTATTTTTTGTTGCCTTAAGCCATTTAGCCATAGTAACACCTGCGTATATACCCAGTAAGTGAAGATATATTTGCATGAACTGAATTAGATTGAAAGTTATGCCAGCCTGTATAAAAAAGAGGATAAAGACAACTGAACCAATACCAGCTGAGATAAGCATGAGATCAAGGGTTTTATTTTTTTGTTTGAATAAATTTTTTATGGCGGTAAACAGGCCGATTAGACGCATACCTGAGTTGCCAACAATAAAGAGAAGTATTGCACTTCCTTCTAGTTGAATTATTCTTAACCAGGCCTTAAAGGTTCCTAGTGATAAGTAGTGTTGGCGACGTAGCTCCCAGTCTACGTTATCTAACTTAACAACCATCATGGTTCTGGTAAACCAAAGAGGCTCAAAAATTAGAAAAGACTCTGCGGTTGGAGAAATAATTTTTAAGAGAAGAAGGTTGCTGACTCCAAGGAGCAGTGAAAGTTTAAGTAATTGTGAATTTTTGTAGCGAAAATAATAATATAAACCAGCGACACCGACCGAACCAACTAGAACCAAACCTGAAGATACCTTAACAATAGCCAGACCAAATCCTAGAAGAAAGATTAGTTTTAACCAGAAAGTTGTTCGTTTCTTTTCTTTTAGATAGACCGAGATGACGGCGTATATGGTTGTAAGCCAAATTAAACCCATGGTGTGGGGGGGGTTGCCTAAAATTGTGTGACCTTGTGACGCCCAAAAAGTTGAT
Source organism: Patescibacteria group bacterium (assembly GCA_018817845.1). Lineage (GTDB taxonomy): Bacteria > Patescibacteriota > Microgenomatia > UBA1400 > MFAQ01 > JAHITH01. The sequence continues at coordinate 376 of JAHITH010000033.1, read as the reverse complement.
TCACCACTTAGGAAAAAATTTCCCCGAGCGATTGCATACAAATAGCCAAAACTGCCAGCAAAAAAGGTAAAAACCATTGCCCAGTAACTTGAAGCCTTGCCCCAGTTAAATTCTGTAAGGACAAATACTGAAAGACCTAAAAGGAAGGTTAGTAAAACAGGAAAGAATCTGAAGTACAGGTCGAAAGGACTAAAGAAGGAGAATATTCTGTAAAACTCGCCAAAGAAAATATCACTGCCAAAGTGATAGTTTTTAAGTAACTCGTTTGGCAGTAATGGGTTTTGAATAGGAAACTGATGACGAACGGATTGCATAACGGTTACGTGCCATAAACCATCGTGCCCTTGAGAACTCCAATAAAGATCGCCTGTGGGGT
>JAHITH010000032.1 GCA_018817845.1 Patescibacteria group bacterium | reverse complement strand
CTCCTGGTACAGACGACTCTAGTATTAGTTTAATATTCTCTGAAAAACCACCCCAGCAAAAACTTGAACAAATCTTTATACTAACTACCAGTATCGTTTACGCACTACCCGTAACAAAGGGTTACTTATTGGAAGACAATTTTTATTTTGCAAGCTCTAACTTGCCAAATGTAATAATTCCCTTAAGTCTCTCGGCTGAAAAATTATCAGATACTTTACAAGCTATCCCTTCAATAGCTAAAATCAAAGAAGGTATTAAAACAATTGACCTAAGATTTAACCATCCAATAATTCAATAACTATGAGTAAAAACACCGGAGTAAATGCAATAGACATTGGCACAAGCAAAATTACTTGTCTTATCACCAAGCCCTCACCCGACTCGGACAACATAAACGTAGTCGGTGTGGCCACTCTGCCCAGTAGGGGAATGGGCAGAAGTAGAAACAACGCTGGAACAATAGTAAATATAGAAGAAGTTGTTGGTTCGGTTACCGACTGTGTAGAGGCGGCCGAACGTATGGCCGGTTTTAACATCAGCTCTGCTCAAGTCTCCATTTCCGGTTCCCATATCAAGTCTCAAAACAGTCAAGGGGTGGTAGCCGTTACCGAACCAGAAGGTGAGATCAGCCCAGAAGACATCTATAGAGCCATAGAGGCTGCCAGAGCAGTCTCTTTACCTTCTTCCCGTGACATCATGCATGTACTACCTCGTGAATTCAGTGTGGACTCCCAAAAAGGCATCAAGGATCCTGTTGGCATGTCTGGCATCAGGCTAGAAACAGAGGCTCACATAATCACCAGTTCAACCACAGCTGTAAAAAACACAGCCAAAGTCGTTAACGAAATAGGGGTCAGTGTTCAAAATACCGTTTATTCGGGCTTAGCTTCTGCCATGTCTACTCTTACAGACACAGAAAAAGAACTGGGGGTTGTTAGTGTTGACATCGGGGCCGGCGTCACCAACGTTACTGCTTTTGTGGACTCTGCCTGTAGTTACTCCAGCGTTATTCCTTTAGGTGCCAGAAAAATCACAGACGATCTGGCCTTGGGTTTAATGATAAGTCTAGACAGCGCCGAAAAAATAAAACATCACGTCTCGACCACCAATAAAATAAAAAAAGAACTTGGTAATTCAGACGAAATTAATCTAGCCAAGATCGGAGTAAGAGAGGAAATTAAAAACGTATCTAAGAAGGCCGTATCAGAAGGTATTATTAGACCCAGGCTAAACGAGATCTTTACCATGGTTGGTGGAGTAATTAGAAAGTCGGGTTATGCAGGTCAAATGCCAGCCGGTATCGTTCTTTCTGGTGGTGGATCCTTGACCGTTGGCGCGGTTGAGTCATGCAAGCGCGTACTGCAATTACCTGCGCACCTTGGCAGCCCCACCGGACTCTCTGGACTAACAGAAGAAATTGACTCCCCAGAATACGCCACGGCCGTGGGTCTAATACTCTATGGCTACCAGCACGGTGACTCTTCCATTCCCACCAGCTTTAAAATTGATAACCTCTTAAAAAAACTTCCTTTCAAACAGATGTCAAAAAAAGCCACCGACTTCTTCAAATCCCTCATGCCGTAGCGTCCCGCTGCCGATATTGAACCGGCTTCTGGCCTGCAGAGCCCTGTCTCCGAGGGAGGGTCTGACCTTAATGCGTAGATTCCCGCCTGCGCGGGAATGACGTGTTTTTTCTCCGTCATTCTGGGGACGAGTCAGCGAGGACTCCAGAATCGAACCGAACAGATTCCGGATGCGTTCGAAGACTCACTTACCAGAATGACGAATAGGAAGTATGCGATACTTCCAGGCAGTTGTCTTTTGTTTACACATCTTGTAACATCCAGTCATGGCATTAGTTAGACCAGACATCAATTCTTTTGCAAAAATCAAGGTCGTGGGCGTTGGCGGAGGCGGAAACAACGCCGTCAACTACATGGTTACCACCGATGAAATAAAAGGCGTAGAGTTCATTGCCATAAACACAGACATGCAGGCCCTATTAGCAAGCAATGCAGACATTAAACTGCAAATTGGTGAAAAACTAACCAAAGGTTTGGGGTCAGGTTCCAATCCAGACATGGGTCAAGCCGCCGCCGAAGAATCAAGCGAAAAAATCAAAAATCTACTTACCGGCACAGACATGGTCTTTATTACCTGCGGAGAGGGTGGAGGAACAGGCACAGGAGCCGCTCCCATAATAGCCAAGATCGCTAAAGATGTAGGAGCTCTAACAGTTGCCGTGGTTACCAAGCCATTTCCTTTTGAAGGAGCCAGACGTATGATCAACGCCGAAGAAGGGGTCGATCAACTAAAAAATTCGGTCGACACGCTTATTGTTATCCCCAACGAAAAACTACTAGAAGTTACCAACAAAGACTTACCACTTACCGAAGCCTTCATTGTGGCCGACTCTGTTTTGGCCCAAGGTGTACAAAGCATCTCGGACCTAATCACCATTCCAGGTTTAATCAACGTAGATTTTGCTGACGTAAAAACTATCATGACCAACGCCGGCACTGCTCTAATGGGTATTGGCACCGCCTCTGGTGAACACCGAGCTCAAAAAGCCGCCGAAGCAGCCATAAATTCACCCTTACTAGAAGTAAACATAGAAGGCGCCAGAGGAATTCTTTTCAATATTACGGGTAGTAAAGACTTAACCATGGGTGAGGTCAACAAAGCCGCCAATTTAATAACCAACGCCGCCGACCCAGACGCCAACATCATCTTTGGAGCTACTATAAATAAAGAAATGAAAGACAGCATTAAAATTTCTGTCATTGCCACTGGTTTCGACCAGTCTAGAAAAAGACTTCAAAACATAATGGGGCAATTTAATAAGTCTCCAAAGGATCTCTCCCCGGACGTAAAACCTGGAGTTAAAAAAAACAAAAAACTAAATATCGAACACGACGAGGTAACCATAGAAGACGACCTAGACATCCCCGCCTTCCTCCGCAATAAATAACCCGTTTGTTATAATTTACCAATGGCCAGTAAACAACACAGTATAAAACCGGTAGATTCAAGACCAGATTTTGTTAAGCAAGAAAATGAATTGCTAGATAAATGGTACAAAAATGGAATAACAGAAAAATACTTAAACAAAAACAACAATAAAACCAAAACCTTTTCCTTTATAGACGGACCAATTACCGCCAACAACCCCATGGGCGTTCACCACGCCTGGGGGCGTACCTACAAAGATCTGTGGCAACGCTACAAAAACATGCAAGGCTACAAACAACGCTTTCAAAATGGTTTTGATTGCCAAGGTCTCTGGGTGGAAGTAGAGGTAGAAAAAGACTTAAAATTTAAAACAAAAAAAGACATCGAAGACTACGGGGTAGAAAAATTTGTTCAAAAATGTAAAGACAGGGTCATAAAATACGCCAAAATTCAAACAGAACAAAGCAAACGCCTGGGTTACTTAATGGACTGGGATAACTCTTACTACACCATGTCAGACGCCAACAACTACATGATCTGGAACTTTCTTAAAATTTGCCATAAAAATGGCTGGTTGTACAAAGGCAACGACTCCGTCCCTTGGTGCCCCAGATGTCAAACAGCTATCAGTCAGCACGAAATGTTAACAGAAGACTACAAAGAAGTTACCCATGACTCAATTTACTTAAGCCTGCCTCTGGTAGATCATGATCATGAATTTCTGCTTAT
>JAHITH010000031.1 GCA_018817845.1 Patescibacteria group bacterium | reverse complement strand
TGATACCAGAAAATGGCTTGTTTTATTACCAATAAGAAAATGGAGAATATAAGTGAGGTGATAATGAAGACTTTTTTACCAGCTGGGAGCATGGCAAAAAGGATAAAGGAAATCACGGGTAAAAATATCGCCAAGCTTAGAAATTCTTTTCTGGAGCTTTTTATAGGTGAGAAAAGCATGTGTAGTATTTCGACGACAAAAATTAAAGCAGACTGAACTGAATTGAGAAACATGTTTGGAACGGAAAGATCGTACTGATTTAAGAAGACTAAGTTAATGGGGGTGTCTACAGCGGGAAGAAACGGATAGAGAAGGTGAAGGTCGGCCCCTTCTAGACCGGTCTTGAAGATTCTGTACAACATGAGAACGATAATTATTTGGATGGTTAAGGTGAATCCTTCTGATATGAGAGTGCCGGGGTTAGACTTTAGGATTTTTTTGGTTTCTTGCTTAAGAACTGCTGGTTGACCTTTGTATTTTGCCTCAATCTGGTTGACTTTTTCCATTATTTCGCGTTTTTCTTTTTCGGATTTATCGGCGGATAGATTTAAAGGCAACATTATTATACGAACAATGACTGAAAAGATTATTACGGCGATACCTATATCTGGCTGGCCGTTGGTAATTTGACCCAAAAGCCAGTAAATGCCCACTAGTATGTTTAAAAACGGTTGATAGATATAGATGGTAAAAATGGCAGACATTGGGTTAAGTATAACTTAAGTTAGATGTTTTTTAATTTGGGGGTAGAGGTTGCGGGGGTGGAAGTAGGCGGCGTTGGGAGTATAGTTGGTAATTTCTCGAAATAATTTCTGGAGGTGATAACTTTTGAAATATTTTTAATTGGGAAAATGTCTCGCGATTTACCTTTGTTTTGTTTAATTTCCACGGTAATATAATTCTTTTTATAATCTTCAATAATTAAATCTATTTCTTTGCCACCATATTCACGATAAAAATAAAAATTTACTTTTGTGTTGGTGAGGCGACGCGTTTTTTCGAGCTCTATCATAATAAAGTTCTCAAACACACCTCCTTTATCTTGACGAAGCTCTAAATCTCTAAAATCTTGAATTAACATATTACGAATACCTAAATCATAGAAATAAAGCTTACGGTTCTCTGAAACAGCTTTCCTTGTGTTTGTTTTAAATGATGGAAGAGGAATTAAAATGTAGTTTTTAATAAATATCTCAAGATAATTTGAAACTGTTGTGTGGTATGCACCTAGGGAGTTGGCGATTTCACGAATTGAGACTTCGGACCCTAATTGTAAGGCAACTTTAGTTAAAATATCTTTGGCTAACTTTTGATTTTTGAGTTCGTAAATATCGACAATATCTTTAAGAACATAAGTGTCAAGTATTCGTTGTAGAAGATCAATTCGCTTGTTTTCAGAGATATTGTTTTGTGTATAAACCTCTGGGTATGTACCCCATATTTGGGAATTAATAGCGGTGTTTTTGTAGAAATTCTCTCTTTCTGAATCTTTAGGATTTACATTGTCAGCGATTTCTTTAATGGAAAGCGGTAGGCAATAAATTTCGTTAAATCGTCCTGCTAAAGAATCAAATTTCTGGCCTGATTTTTGCCGCAATTCTGAACTTCCGGTAGCAATAACATTGACATTGAATTCATCATGCAATAATTTAAGGATGATAGTGGATCCAGGATGACTTTGGACTTCGTCGATTAATATTATATTGTTTTCTTTAACAATTTTTTCAAGAACTTCACGCCTGGGTGCAAATTTATCACGATCTGAGGCTAGATCAAAGTTGTACTTTGCTACGTTGAATTTTTTGGCTAGTTTATTTATTAAGGTAGTTTTACCCGAACGTCTTGGTCCCCAAATAAACAAAATTTTAGTTTCGTTGCTTTTAATGTAAGCATTTATATCAATTTCTATGGCCCGCTTTAATATAGACATATAAGCATTTTACTACAATATTGGAGTATGTCAAGCTCCAGTTTGGTACCAAATTGGAGTGTCAAAAACAAAGAATTAATTGGTGAATTGAAAGGCGAGACTAGTTTGAAATACAAAGGTTTTCAGAACAATTGAGTTCGAGTTTGGAGTAATTTTTACAAGCCTGACTTATTAGGCTGGGTGCAACTACTGGGCATTGTGTTTTTTCTCCATTTTTCACATAAGTAATTCCGCCTCCGGGAAGATTTGAGCCTATCACAATGATATTATCTTCACAGAGTGATACTGAACTACCAGGATTACTCGAGCAATGTGTTTGCCAGTTTGCGGTGGGGTCGGGGGTTGGAGTGGGTTCGGGGATGAGGCTGAGTTGGTCTAGTTGTTGTTTTAGTTGGAAATATTTATAAGCGAAGATGCCGGTGGTGCTGGCAAGGAGGATGATTAGGATAATGAGAAACCAAGGGGTTTTCTTGGTTGGAATGAGTTGGGTAGGTTGCGTTCCTACTGGATTGTTTGGTTCCATTGGTTTATTTTAGCATTTCTGATAAGTGTCAAGGGGGGTTGTTACTTGACAGGGTGTATATTATGGTGATATACTTTATTTTATGAAGTTACCTGCTCCTATTGCTTTTGATTGGGACCAGGGAAACACAGACAAAAATTGGGAGAAACATAAAGTACATTATAAGGATAAGGAAGCTGAGGAAATATTTTTTATTAAACCTTTAAAAATATTTCCGGACAAAGACCACTCTAAGAAAGAGGCAAGGTTTGTAGCTTATGGAATAACAAATAATTTTAGGAAACTAACAGTTATTTTTACTATTAGAAACAAGAAAATTAGAATTATTTCAGCTAGAAGTCAAAATAAAAAAGAAAGGAGACAGTATGAAAAATAAAAATATAAAAGCCATACCTAAGTTCAAAAACAAAGACAAAGAAAGGGATTTTTGGGTTAATGCTGACTCGACTGAGTATTTTGACATGGATAAGCCTATTAAACTTGACTTGTCTAAACTGAAACCAACCACGGAATCTATTTCTCTGCGACTACCAGGCTATTTGTTGTCTAGAATTAAAGAGATAGCTAACTCTAAAGATGTGCCCTATCAATCGTTGATGAAGATGTTTTTATCTGAGAGGGTAGAAAAAGAGTTATATAAAAAGACTGATTATTTTAGGCAGTTTGCTTAAGAGATTTTTTTATTTGGGGGTAGAGGTTGCGGGGGTGGAAGTAGGCGGAATGGAGGGTGATGTGTTCGTTGGTGATTTTAGATTTCATATAGAGGTGTTGGGAGGTGAAGAAGAGGAGGTTTAGGGTTTGCTTCAGCCACCCCCGGGGTTCGCCGCAGGCGCAACACAACCCCGGGGGAGACTTTCGCTCGTGGGCGGTGGCAAGGTGTTTGCGAGTCCAGGAATTGACTCTTATAAATTGTTGATGGACTCCTCCCCTGTCGAATAGGGGTTTTGTTTGTAGAACTTCGTGGGCGGTGTAAAGGTTTTGTTTTTTCTTGGGAACCATAAGGCTTGTTTGGTCTAGCCATAGGTTTATACAGACTTGATTGTTCAACCCCAGGGGTTCGCCTGGTTTTCTCCGACTAGATAAAAGAGAGGTAAGTAAGATAACAAGTGGTCTAGTAAGCCAGAGGGTGTTTGGAGAGGTGATAATCATTAAATCTATGTCATCGTATTTTTTGGGATTGCCAATTGAAAGAGAACCGGTTAAGGCGATTAGTTGGATACTGGGGATGCATTTTAAAACAGATATTAGTTTCTGAATGCTTTTGGTTTTCTGCTTAGTAAGTCTAGTTTTTTTTTGATCATGTTTAGAGATTAGTTGCTTTTGAAGTGCCGGGTGTTTGGATATGAAATTAGATACTTCCATAAATGAATGAATGTGAGGTGAGATTAGCCACAAATGGAGTTCCTTTAAAGTAAGAGATGCACCAAAGAAGCTTGAGTATTTAATTGTTTTTTCAACCTCTAATAGCGTCATTGAGCTGGTTGTGGAGCTGGGGTGACTAGACCAAATTGGCTAAGAACTTGGTTGAAGCCTAAAATCATGGTGTTGACTACTCCTTCTTGTTGTTGACCAGTGGATATGGAATTAACTGCGTCCTCTAGATATTTTATTAATCTTGAGCTTAAGCCGGTTGATTGATCGTGGGTAAGAGAAGTGGTATAAAAGGTTCTAGCGGTTGGCAGACTGGTAATGTAGGGTTCCAAAATTGGATTTTGCTGGGCAAGAGAAGCTACTGCCTTACTGGCTGGTGGTTGAGGCACCCCCCTGTCTTTGGCGGCTGACTCGAAAAGAAGCTGTTGAGCTTTGGCAGAACTTAAGAAGTTTAAAAACTGCCAGGCTTCTTGATAGTGGGGGGCGTTTTTGGGGACAGCCTCGAACCAGATGGATGCCCAAGAAACAGACGGAGTGTCTGGAAGTTGGGGTACTGGAGCCGTATACCAAGAGAGAGTGGGGTTAATGGTTTGAATTTCTACAGCTCTCCAGCTTGGAGCGAACACCATGGCTACTTTGCCATTGGCGAAAGCGCTAATAGAGTCTGGAAAAGTAGAGTCCCAAACTTGGTCGCTGGTAGCAAAAAGAGTATAAAAAGTAAGAGCATCGATAACGGACTGGGGTTGGGGATCAAAAAGATTAACTCCATTTTGTAGGAGCATTAGAGAGACAATATCTGGCCAATGGGCTACATTGTTGGTGGTTCCTAAAGCTACACCAGCCCTTACAATCTTACCAGTTTCAGGATTTTTTATAATTAATTTTTTGGCGTTGCTTCTTAAGTCTTCCCAGGTTTCTGGTACCTGAAGCGAGGCCTGTTGGTACATGGTGGAATTAATGAAGAGAGCTAATCCTTCTGCGGCGATTGGTACTCCGTAGACTTGGTTGTTTAAGCTTAGGGTTGAAGTAATGGTGGGGTAGAAATTTGTTTCTATTTGAGTAGTAGAGACGGTGTTGGCAGGAGCTGGTAAAAGATCGGTTATATACATTGGCAACCAGCTGGTGTGGAGTCTAACAATGTCTGGAGGATCTTGGCTGGTAAGGGCGTTGCTTAGTCTTTGCTGGTAATCCTTATGAGATTGAGAGATGTAGTTTATTTTTATAGTGGGGTTGTCTTTCTCGAAGGCGGTGATAACCGGCTGCATGACTGAGAGAGGTTCCCATAGCCCCCAGTAAGTAATTGTGGTTATCTTAATCGGAGTTGTTTGAGAAGTGGCTGGCTTTTTATTTAAAAGCTTTATGGCAAAAAAGATAATTAGACCAAGAATTAATACCCCAGCGATTATGGGAATAATTTTTGTAGTAGAAAGTTTGATTTTAGGTGGGGCGGCAACTGGTTCTGGTGGTTGATAGTTTGGGGGCGGTGGAGGAGTCTCTGATGGGAGAGGTGGAATCCCATCTAAATTTTGCTCTGGCAAAACTTGGTCGGGTAAAGGTGAAGTTGGTTCGTT
>JAHITH010000030.1 GCA_018817845.1 Patescibacteria group bacterium | reverse complement strand
GCTTCTGGTGTCCAGCCTGTTTTGACCCCCAAGACACCCGGAACTACTCCAAGTAATTCGTTGGTTGAGGTAAGGGGGTACTGGTTACCGTTTATACTGGTAATTTCTTTGTGTTTGGTACTAACGGCTTGACGGAAAGTGACATTCTTTAAGGCAAACTGGGTTAATTGGGAAAGATCTTGAGCACTGGAAAAATGGCCCACGTCTTCTACCCCAGAAACGTTGTTGAAATGGGTTTGTTTTAAATTTAATCTTTCAGCTTTTTTATTCATAGCAACAATAAACTGAGAGTAGCCACCTGGAAAGTTTTCTGCCAGGGCCAGGGCGGCGTCGTTGCCAGATGCTATTAAAAGGCCGTAGATTAAGTCCATTGTTGTTAGCCTGTCTCCTGGTTTTAGATTCATGGTGTTGCCAATTGAATGATCAGCTGATTTTACGGTTAAGATCTGATCAATTTGATAATGATCTAAGGCTACAACCGCCGTCATTATTTTGGTAAGAGAAGCTGGGAAGAGAGGTTTTGTGGAGCTTTTTTGGTAGAGACTCGTGTTTGAAGTTAGATCTAAAATGTAGATGGCTTGAGCGGGAAAGATAGGTATAGATTCCTGCTTTCGCAGGAATGACGGAACGTTTGCCTGGTGAATAAAGGCAGATTTTACTTCTGGGGTCGTTGGAAGGTCTCTTTTTTGATACTGTGGGACAAGAGGAAAAAGAATTGCTAGTAACAAGAGAGTGGTTTTAAAAAATTTCATAAGTCTTCGTATACTGTATGTTCTACAATATACAGTATGACGAAAAGGAAGTTGTTAAAGGACGAGATTGGATTGATACCTGAAACGGCGCTAGAGGTGTTTAAGGCTTTTGATGAAAAGGGTTTTGAAATTTATTTAATTGGTGGAGCTGTTAGAGATATTTTGCTTGGGAACGAACCGAGCGAGTGTGATTTTACCACCAACGCTACACCAGAAGAAACGCTTGAAATAATGAAGGATTATGAACCGTTTTACGAAAACGATTTCGGGACGGTAATGGTGCCCATAGAGACAGAGAATGAAAAACAGGTGTATGAAATTACCACGTATAGATCTGAAAAAGAGTATTCCGATTACAGACATCCTGACAAGGTAGAGTGGGGTAAGAGCCTGGAGGAAGATGTGAAGCGAAGGGATTTTACTGTTAATACCTTGGCAATTGGGGGCGGAGAATTAATCGACTTGGTAGACGGACTTAAAGATTTTGAGGATGGAGTAATAAGAGCAGTAGGAGAGGCCAATAAAAGATTTGGCGAGGACGCCCTGAGAATGATGCGGGCAATTAGGTTTGCTGCCGTTTTGGGTTTTGAAATAGAAGTAAAAACTTTGGAGGCCTTGAGCACACAGGCACCGCTATTGGAAAAAGTAAGTAGAGAGAGAGTAAGGGATGAGTTATTAAAGATACTTGCGTCTGACTATCCGGCTGATGGAATGAGACTTTTGATTTCTACGGGATTGATGAAGTATGTTATACCAGAAGTGCTAGAGGCCAAAGAAGTAGAGCAGAAAGGACATCATAAGTTAGATGTCTTGAATCATATGTTAGAGTCTTTAATGTATTGCCCCTCTTCTGACCCTTTGCTTAGATTGGCTACTTTTCTGCATGATGTGGGGAAGCCTGCAAGTAAAAGGTGGCGATGCTCAAAATGTGGTTGGGTAATGAAAGAGAAAAACCTAACAACTGGAGGCGGTCTTAAATGCTCAAGGTGTGATTTTGAAACCGACACTAGAGAAGCAACCACATTTTATGGTCATGAAGTAATTGGGGCTAGAATGGTAGAGGAAATTGGAGAAAGATTGAAGTTGTCGAAAAAACAGGTGAAGAAATTGGTTATCATGGTTCGCTGGCATATGTTTGCTTACCAGCCAGAGATGACCGACGCCTCTATACGTAGATTTATTAAACGAGTGGGAAAGAATAACATTAACGATATGATGCTTTTGAGAATTGGCGACAGAAAAGGAGGTGGAAGTAAAGCAACCAGCTGGAGACTTGAAGAGTTAAAAAAAAGAATTAATGAACAGTTTAACCAACCAATGATGGTAAAGGATTTGGTGGTTAATGGTGAAGACGTAATGGAGATCTTAAAAATTGAACCAGGTCCAAAAATTGGTCAGGTAATGAACAAATTATTTGAAGAGGTGATTGAGGATACCAGCAAAAACAAGCGAGAATATCTACTTTCTAGAATTAAAGAGATGGAATAAACTGTATCAAGTTTGAGGCTAAGTGCTAGGCACGACCCCGCGGGTTGAGCTTGGAATAGTCCGATGGTTCGAACCATCGGACTTTTTGATGGGGAGTGGTTATCTTTTGGGGAAGAGTTTTGTCCAGATAATTAAGAGGGGGGCGGCAGTGAAGGTGGAGGAGTAAGTGCCGATGATGGTACCAATCAGAAGGGCTAAGATGAACGGTTTAGTGGACTCTGCCCCCATTAATAGCAAGGCTAAAAGCATAAAGATGATGGTAAGAGAGTTGTTTAAAGAGCGAACGATGGTGTCGGTAATGGCTTGGTTGATGGTGGATTTCTCATTGGTGACAAGGACCGTCCCTGTCAATTTACTTAGCTCGCGGATGCGGTCGAAGACCACGATAGTGTCGTGGACCGAGAATGACAAGGTGGTAAGTACGGCGGTGACGAATAGAAGGTCTACCTGGAGATTAAAAAAGTGGCCGAGTAAGGAAAAGCTACCCAGAAGAATTAGTGAGTCGTGTAATGTAGCCATAATGGCACAGACGCCAAACTTTAGTTTTTTAAAGGTGAAAGAAATGTAAATTAGCAGGGTGGCAACGGCTAGGACAATGCTGATAATTGTTTTTCTGATGGTTTCTTGACCGATGCTGGGACCAACGTACTCGAAACCTTGGGGAGTAGTAACGGTACCACCGGTGAATTCTATGGATAAGTTAAAACCGTATTTGACAATTGAAAAAACGCTGACCGAAAGGAGCATAAAGGAGATGAAAAAATATATAGGTGACAGTTTTAGCCAGTTCATCTTGCTTTTTTATAAAATAATCTTAATAAGGTTCTGGTGACCACGATGCCGGTGAAGAGGGAGATAAATATTCCTATCATTAAGGTGAGAGCAAATCCCCTAACGGCACCAGAGGTGTTTAAAAAGCTCCAGTTCAACGGATTGAACAGGATAAGGGCGGTTATTATGGTGGCGGTATTGGCGTCTTTGATTGAGTCCCAGGCTCTACCAAAACCTAGTTCTAAAGCAACTTTGGGTGAACGACCGGCTCTAATTTCTTCTTTGTACCTTTCAAAAATTAAGATGTTTGAATCTACTGCCATACCAACCGAAAGCAGGAAGCCAGCAATACCGGGAAGAGTAAGGGTTACTGGAATAAGTTTGTAGATACTTAGGGTAATAAGGCCATAAAGGACCAATCCGAAAGAGGCGATTAAACCTAACCAGCCGTAGTAGGCAGTCATGAACAAGACCACTAGGCTCAAACCGATTCCACCGGCAATTGCGCTTTGAGAAACTGCCTGCGATCCAAGAGTAGCGGGGATGTTTTTTTGACTTAAAACGCTTACTGGCACCGGTAAAGCACCAGCGTTTAACTGAATACTTAAGTTTTTGGCTTCTTCGGTGGTGAACTGACCGGTGATGACGGCTTGACCAGAAGTGATAACCGATTGGATTGTGGGAGCGGTTAAAATCGAGTCGTCTAAAATAATTGCCAATGGTTGATTGAGATACTCTTTGGTAAGCTGACTAAACTTTTCTTTACCCGAGTCTTTGAATTCTATGGAAACACCTGGTTGCCTGTTGTCTGTTTCAAAGGTGACCTGAGCTCTTTTTAGATCGGCCCCTGTTAGATCGGTTGGTTCAAAGCCGGTTAGAACTGGCTCGGCCGATGGAGATGCTGGTGGAACTTCGAACTTGGGTGAGGCAAAAACCAGTCTGGCTGTTTGGCCAATAAGGTCTAGTGCTTCTTGCGGTTGGTCGATTCCTGGTAGCTCCACAACCAATCTGTATTCTTCACCCACCTTGGATGTTTTAATGTTTGCTTCTGAGACGCCATAAAGATCTACCCGTTTGCTAATGACGGAACGAACTGATTCGTGGGCGGTGCTTCGATCTTCTGGGCTTATGTTTTCCATGTCTGCTTTAAGGACAACCCTGGTGCCCCCTTGAAGGTCTAGGCCTTGTTTAACGTTAAGATCTCGATATATTTTGACTGGACCCAGATTAATGTTTAGGGCGGGTAATTGGCGACCAAAGATGTTGATTTCTCTAGGTAAACTTAAGAATAGGCAGACAAAGAATAACCCTAAGATGAAAAGAAAAAGCCGATTAAGCTTTTTGTTGGACATAGAGAAATTATATATCTTTAGAGAGAGTAAGTTGTTGAGGATTTAGGAATTTATAGGTAATACTTTCTGCGTCTTTCTGGACCACCAAAACGCTGTCTTTTGCTTTTAACCCTAGGGTTTTTACCAAAGGCGAGGGAATGGTGACTGCAAGTGAGTTACCTGCCTTGATTATTTTTTGAGTATGGGTCATTAAGCTAGTAATTTAGTTTCATCACCAATGATCATTGTTCTGGGCTGGAGCAAGACGGAGGTGATAAAAGGATCTTTTCTTGATTTTCTATATTTATATTCTTCTTCTGTCATTGATGAGTAGTTTATTTCTGAACCTAAGATTTTTTCTAGTTTTTTTACAATTAGAGATAGTTGAGGCATGATAACCTTGCCAATTATTAAGAGATCGATGTGCTCTGCGTCTCTGTCTATGCCACGGATTAATTTTTGAGATAAGAAAGCATATTTAATGAAACCTAATTTTGATTTGTTTTTAATTAGTTGCTGGCCAACTGGTGAGCTTTTGATGACTAGATTTAGGAGCTCTGGATAAAAGGGGTAAGAGGTCTGGTATGTGTAATAAAGCCTATTGCCTCTTTTTTCACTTTTTAACATGCCAACGTCTTGCATTCTTTTTAGCTCTCTTCTAATGGCGTTTATTTCTTCTTTGGCCATTCTGGTAAGCTCGCGAACGTAGTACATCCCGTTAGGCTTACTTAAAAAAATGGATAAAAGTTTTACTCTAACTCTGGATATAATGAAGTCTGATAGTTGTGCCATGTTGACAAACGGGTCTTAAAATATATTATTGAGCAGGAATTAACTGCAGTATATCTTTCTATGTGGAAAAGTCAAGAAGAACAAAAACTAAGCCAGAAAGAGGTGATATAATTCGATTGATGAGAGATAATATTGCTTCACTTGAACCAACAAATGGATTTGAGGAGGCTAAAAAGGTCGACGAGAATGGTATCGAATACTGGGAAGCTCATGAGATTATGTCTCTTTTTGAATATAAGAGGTGGGAGAATTTCAACAAAGTAATATTTAAGGCCAGGGAGTCATGTTTAAATAGTGGTCAAGATGTTATAAGCCATTTTCGTGAGATCAGGAAAATGGTTCCTTTGGGTTCAGGGGCAGAGAGAAAGATCGTGGAGTTTCGTCTTTCGAGATATGCATGCTATCTCATCGCTCAAAACGCGAGTCCCTCAAAGCAAGTGATTGCAACAGCTCAAACATATTTTGCCATTCAAACAAGAAAACAGGAATTATCTCAAGAACTAAAGGAGGGAGAAAAAAGAATATTTATTCGAGACGAAGTAAAAAAACATAATAAAAAATTGTTTGGTACTGCAAAGACTGTCGGTGTAAAGAATTTTGGATTGTTTAATGATGCAGGATATCGTGGTTTATATGGCTCATCTTTATTTTATGTAGAGAAATCTAAGGGTATAAAAAGAGGTGAGTTGCTAGATAGAGCAGGATCATCAGAGCTTGCAGCAAACTTGTTTAGAATTACCCAAACAGATGAAAAATTAAAAAGAGATAATATAAAAGATGAGCATGGAGCTTCTAGTGCCCACAATATGGTTGGGGGTAAGGTGAGAGAAACCATAAAAGCCATTGGAGGGGTTACCCCAGAGAAGTTACTACCCGAAAGACATATCAAAGAGTTATTGAGGGACTTAAAAAAAATTGGGGCTGTTAAACACCAGACTCTTGAAGAAGGAGTTTATAATAATAACTCTAAAGAATCATTTTCGATACATATCCCCGGAGGAACGTCAAAAAAAGAACTAATCAATTTAAGCAATCTGTTGAAAAATAATTTAGGAAATGTAAAGATTAAGTTAATAATTGATAGTGGAGATTCCAAAAAAGAATTGATGTTGCCTTATTGTGTAAACGTAAACGAAAGATTGAAAAGTAAGATAAAAGAAATTCTTTTTGGTGAAGAGTAGTGTGTCTTAGTAATCCGAAAATGTTGCTAGTAGGAGATGGTGGAGGTGGTGGAGACGGCTTCTATCCAAATCTTGCCTGGTTGAAAATTATATTCTTTGCCTTTGGAGTCGTAGAAAACGGTGCGGTCAAGGCGGGTTTTCTTTTTCCAGGTTAGTTTTTCTGCTTGACCATTGGTAAAGACGATTGCCTTGCCGGCACCAGTGGTACCGTAGAGCATATGTTTTAGATCGTCTATCGGTCCGGTTTCCGTGACGAATTGAATCATGACTGTGGTAGCTTCTAATTGATTATCTGTGTTGTTGTCTATTTGACTCTTACCACCATTGATTCTCTTGTAAACCTTGGTGTCTGCACTGTATTGCCAGTTCACGGTGTATTGGCTGAATTTGTCCCAGAAGTCAAAGGTTATGTTGGTGGCTGGATCACCGTTTTCTGGCTTTTTATTGGTGAACTTCCAAGAAGTAAAGGTTTCATCCCAAGACTCTTTATCTTCTCCTATGGCGGACCAACCTCGTTTGTCTGCTAATTTCCAAAGGGCTTCTGTGAAACAGTACATAGAGTGCTCTGTGGCTACGTCGTGGCCTATTCTGTCGTAATCTCTTCTGCACTCTTTAATGGAAAGACCAAATTGGTTAAGGTCATTCTCTCCAGACCAGCCGTAGTCGCCTATCTGCCCTAGAGCATTGGCCTTGCCTGGAGTATTGGCTCCACCAACATGAACATAAATAGGATTTTCAGAATACTCTGAAGCCCAGTCTAGGAAGTATGTTCTAGCGCTTCTGACTGGACCCAAGATAGTGTCACCAAAAGCGGCGTCGCAGTAGTAGACGGCCATGAATCTGGTAATACCACCTTCGGCAATGGTTTCGTAAACAATGTCTGCCTTGGATAGACCAGACTGGGGTCTAGCCTCTGTGTGATTTTCTATCATAACGACCATGGGGCGACGTGTTTCCCATAAAGCTTTTTCTGTTTTTGTGTATAAGGCGCTGTTTAGAGGGCATGCTTCAGTTCTTGGTTCGCCTGGATCAATGGTTGGTTGGCCAGACGGGTCGGTGGTAATGCTTGGAGACACAAGGCCTGAAGACGTTGGCCAGAAAGCAAAAGTAAGACCAGCTGAGGAAAGGTAAGTAGCAACCAGAATGATTATTAATTTGGATTTTACAGAGATTTGCATAGTTATTTTTTTGTTGCCTCTTTTACTATCTCTTGCTCTTCGGAAGAGAGAGAGACTGTTTCTGATTTGCTTTTGATAATTTCTTTAGCGTAGAGTCTGGTTGACTCTCTGCTGTGTAATGAGCTTATCACAATACCTGTGTTGTTTTCATCTAGCAAACATAAGGTAAAGCTTTGGTTGCCACCCGTGTTGGTGAAAGGGTTGAATCGCTTGAAACCAATTTTTTGAAGATGGAGTTTGTTTTGTTTAATTTCGCTGTCTACTTTTTGGGTTAACATGTCTAGTTCTTCTTTGTTTATTTTGGACTGAGCAATGAGATGGTTAAGGGAAGAAAGAAGATTTTTTTTGGTAACGCCCTGGGTAAGGTGGCGATAGTGAAAAGAGAGCCTGATGCAAAAAAATGTGATCAATGCTAACCAGACAACTAGACCAATGAGTGAAATTAAAATAAAATCCATGAAGGTAATTCTATCAGAAAATTATGAATATCGACATAATCTCCGCTTGGCTTAGGCAGACATTTTAGCTATAATTTATGAACCATGGCAAAAACAAGAAGAACAAAGGAGCAAAAGAGGCGGGTGCAAAATAGACGAGGACAAGGGGAAATTGTGGGTTTTAAAGTGAATATTGATAAGCTAGGTTTGGGTAAAAAAGATTCTGGGCAAGCCAGAATGACGAAGAAAATATATAAGTCTTATTTGCGAACGGACTTGACAAAGACGATTATACTGACTATGCTTGCTGTAGCCTTGGAGTTAGCCTTGTGGCACTATCTTTTTAGGTAGTACTTCTTAAAAAGGCTTTTGAAAAAACAGAAGGGGGTGAAGTAGAATGACAATGTATTGTGTAAAATGCCGCGCTAAGAAAGATGTGGGTGATGATTTTGAGGAAGTAACCATGAAGAATGGAAAACCAGCTGCTAAGTCAGTATGCCCAGATTGCGGTACAAAAATGTTTAAAATTGGGGCCGTAAAATAGTCTTAAGTTTAAATACAAAAGATCCGATGAAGCTTTTTAAGTTAGTCGGGTTTTTTGTTTTTCCATGAGGAGGGAGTAGAAACGGAGGTTGTGGATGGTGGCTAACCTCATGGCAGTAGAATCTCCTATTTTAAATAAATGACTTAGGTAGCTTTTAGAGTAGTTGGTGCACAAAAGGCAGTCGCAAGCGGTGCTGACTGGGCTGGTATCAGAGTAGTATTTTTGTTTGGTGGGGACGAGGTATTTATAGAACTTGGGGTCGTTAAGATTTATTTGATCTATTGATTTGGCGGTGTAAACATAGAGTCTTTGGTGGCGAGCGTCTCTGGTTGGCAGGACGCAGTCAAAAATATGGTAACCCATTTTGACCAGTTTTACTATCTCGTCTGGCTTACCGATTCCCAAACCATAAAGCAGGTAATCTTTGGGAGTACAGTCGGCTATGGTTTGAGCTACCTGATAATTAAACTCTCCGTTGGCTCTCATGGGCCAACCACCGTAACCAAAGCCGTCGAAACCTATCTTGACTAGCTCCTGGGCGCAGTATTTCCTTAAATCTAGGTAATCGCCACCTTGAACCACGGCGAGTAGATATGGGCGTTTGGCTTTAGGAGTTTTGGCGTAGATTTTTTGAAACTCGTCCTTACAACGACTTGCCCAAGCAATGGTTCGGTTGACTGTGTCTTCTGCTTGCTCACGACTGGCCTGGGGAGGGGTAAAGTCGTCTAGAACTACCAACATATCTGGTTTAATGTGTGATTGAAACTTGATGGATTCTTCTGGGGTAAAGAGAATTTTTTTGTTTTTCGACGGTCGGTAGATTACCCCTTCGTCTATGACCTTGCCTTGGGCTGGATTGGCTTTTATTACTGACATTACTTGAAAACCGCCGGAGTCGGAGATGATTCCACCAGCCCAGTTCATGAAGTTACCTACCCCGCCGTGTTTTATTAGGACTCTTTTGCCCAAACCCAAATAAAGATGAAAGGTATTAACCAAGACCCCTGGAGTTTGGGTGTTTGTGATGTCAACCGAGTCAAGAGTTTTAAGAACAGCTCTGGTGGCGTCGGGAAAAAATACCGGCAAAGGTATTTTTTTACCACTGGTTGTTTTGAAAAATTTAGGCGACATGTAATTGTTTTATTTTTTCTTGTTAAAGTCTTCTTCTTTTAATCCAGATTGGAGTAAGATTGATCGAAAGGTTCCGTATGGTATTTCTTTTTTGGTTGTTTTAACGGTGACGTTGCGTGTTGGGGTGCCAACTTTACGATATTTGGCATGAGATCCTCTTTGTGCAACAAGAAAGAAATTTCGTGAACGAAGAGTTTTTAATATTTTCTTTAAAGGAATTGGTCTAGGCATAACTAAACATAGAGGAGACTAAGTTGGGTCTTTCTATTTTTGTGACCTCTGATGGGGAAATCTCTTCTAAATGTAATCCTAGAGCTTCTTTTAAAGATTCTAGAGCTTCTTTTTTTGTGTCGCCAAAGCTGGAGACCCCAGTGTTTAGATTCCAGGATACATAATATTTACCTTCTTTCCAAACGATGTCTTTGAGATTAATTCTTTTCATAGTTAGATTTTATCATATGAACAAAGCGAGGGAGAGAGCGGCGAGGGCGGCGGTGTAGAAGGCGAAGTTTGTTAAGCGTTTATTTTTTAAGATTGTCTGGAGAATCTTTAGGGCCAATAGACTGGAGATGAAACTGGATAAAAATATTGTGAGAAAAATGTTTGGTTGAAGATTAAACGAGGAGATGTCTAGCTTGATTACTGAGAGAGCTATGCTACCTAAAATAGCTGGTATGGCCATGAGAAAAGCAAAGGAGAAACTGGTGTTGGAGTTTAGGCCCATTAATTTGCCTGCAAAAATTGTGCTGGCAGAGCGAGAGATTCCAGGCACAATGGCAAGGGCTTGAAAAAGGCCCACTCCAAAGGCTTTTTTAGAGTTGATGTTTTTTATGCCTGTTTTTTGCCACTTTAATTGACTAAAGAGCAGTAAGATGATGGTGGTAACGGAAAAAGAATAGAATAAAAATTTGGGTGAGCTAAAAAGGGATTCAACTTGATCTAGGAAGAATAAACCAACCAAGCTAGCGGGGATAACACTTACCAATAATGGTTGAATTAGTTTTGTGAAATTTTTTTTAAGTGTGTCTTTAAAAAAGTAAAGAATGGCAGCCAGACTACCGGTATGCAGAATAATATCCGTGACTAATGGTTGGTTGTAAGAGCCAAAAAGCTGACGAAAAAATAACAGATGACCGGAGCTAGAAACGGGCAGGAATTCAGTGATACCCTGAAGAATCCCAAAAAAAGTTAAATGGAGTGGTGACATTACTTAGTGTCTTTTCTGAAGTTTTTGTGCCAGTCTTCAAGCACTTGCTTGATTAGGTCTTTGGAACCCAAACCAAAACCCAGACCTAAAGCTAGTGAAAGCATGGCAACAAAACCGATGAAAATGGTTCCAACGAAGGGTTGAGCAATACCCAACTGAGAGATGGCGGCTAAAACGGTTATGACCATGATAAGGTAGCTGGTGAACTTACCCATTAACCTAGATGAACGAAGATCTATGCTACCAAGAGAACCTTTAACAACTTTTTCTAAAAAACCTGCTAAAAGAATTCCGGAAATGAGGATTAGAATGGCGGCAAAAACCTGGGGTAAATAAGCTAAAACCCCGTTCAAAACCTGGGTAACGGTGCTTAAACCCAGTAGATTGACACCAGTAACGAAGAATATTAGAAGAACTATGTAGCGAAAGATTTCTCCCAGAACGTCGTCTATTTTTTTAGTAATCGAGGCGTTTTTAAGAAATTTCTTAACGGCTGGAGTAGAGATTATGTCAGCTAAGCGTGCCAAGTTGAGTAACTTAACCACTCCAATCTTGACCCAACGGGCAACAAAAATACCAAAAACAAAAACTAGAACGGCGGATAGTAATACGGGAATAAAATTTACGATTCCTAAAAGTACATCTTGACTGGCTGTGAGTAGGGCTTTTTCTATAGTTAGATATGTGTTGTTTATATTGTTCATAACTTCATAATATGAAATTGTAGAGTAAAAGTCAAGTTTTTGAGTTGAAATGATATAATATATGGGTTAGCTCTTTTAAGACATCAGCGAGGAACGCTTGAGGCGAAAGCCGAGAGAGGAAAGTCCGGACAGCAAAAAGATATGGTGGCCAGTGAAAGCTGGTCCTCTAGGAAGTAATTTCTAGGGCGCGATAGGGCCGCAGAGACGAATAAGGTGAAACGCTTTTATCTGTAATGGTAAGAGATTCATCACTAGTAATGGTGGTGGAGTGGTAACCCGCCCTGCTGCAACCTCCGAATTTAAGCGTTTTAAGGTATCTTTTCCAAGCTTAAAAAGTCGAGGGCATAGATAGATGTTCTTCGTCCCGACCCTACGGTCGAGGATAACAGAATCTGGCTTATGATGTCTTAAAAAAGCTAATAATTTAATTTGTATTGCTAAAATGGTTGTTCAGATTTAGAATTAAGGTATGAGTGATGATTTAATAGAGTTAAAGAATAGTCTGGAAGAAATAAAAAAGAATGTTGATGATCTTGAATACTGGTCTGCCAGAGACCTAATGCCCAGACTTGGTTATACCAATTGGGAGACTTTTAAAACCGCAATTTCTCGAGCAAAACAAGCTTGTGAAAAAACAAGACAATCAGTTACTGACCATTTTCGGGACACCCTAAAAATGGTCAGTATTGGGTCGAGGACACAGAGAGCCATTGTAGATGTACTATTGACCAGATACGGATGCTATCTTGTAGCTCAAAATGGCAACCCTATTAAGCCACAAATTGCAGCGGCCCAAAATTACTTTGCTATCCAAACACGCATACAAGAGGTTTGGGAACAAAGAGCTTTAGAAAACAAGCGCCTTGAGGAGCGTAATAAATTACGTACTACGGAAGCAAAAATTGAACGAACCATATATCAGAGAGGCATAACTCAGAGTTTTGAATTCGCTATCTTTAAAAACAAACATATTGAGGCATTGTATGGTGGAGTTAATACTTCTGATCTAAAGAGAAAGAGGGGTATTCCAAAAGGCAGAGCACTTGCAGATTTTGACACTGACGTTGAACTAAAAGCCAAAAATTTTGCTCTTGGAATGACTGATCATAATATTCGTGCAGGAAATTTAGTTGGCAAAACTCGTCTTGAGGGTGAGGTGGTGGCAAATAGTAAAGCAACCAGGGGTGCGTTGATAGCAAGAGGAATTGTGCCTGAGAAATTAAAATCAGAAGAAGATATAAGGAAAATAGAGAGAAGAAGAAAGAAGGAAAGAAAGATGATAGAAAGTAATCTCGACAAAACTTAAGCTAATAATTTAGTCTACTTGGGGGAGGTGGTTTTTTTCTTTATTAACAACTGGTCCCTATCCTTGACTTGCAAATTATTTCGCTAGACTAGTTTGCCCGTTAGTTTGTAAATTTACAAAATGATCTTTAACACTGATGGCGTGTGTTTGACTATCAATGTCTACTTCAACCAATAAGCCTTTTTGGGTTTCTTCCCTGAAATATTGATCAAAAACAAAATTACCTAAAGAATAATAAATATATTTGTCATTATAAATTTCATTTTGTTGGATAACATGAGGATGTGAACCAATAATTAAATCAACACCAGAATCTATAAATTGATGAGCAAGATCTTGAATTTTATAATTAGCTTGGTTAGTATATTCAAAACCCCAATGGGCATATAAAATTATTAAATTAACCTTTGGCTTTATTTCTTCAATGTCTTCTAAGGTTGATTCAAGATTGTTACTTGAGAATTGGTTATAGTTAACAAAACCAATTTTTACTCCATTTATTTCTTTTAATAAAAAGCTTGGATTTAACAATGAATTAATATTGCCAAAATACTCAATTTGTGCGGATTTTAAAATGTCGATTGTTTGACTAAGTCCTTCGTGTTCAAAATTTAATATGTGATTGTTGCCAAGATTAACGATAGAAATATTGTTATCGTTCAAAACTTGTGTGACACTGGGTGGAGAGGTAAAAGTAAAGTTATCTGGTGTGCCAATTATGCTATCAATGCTAATTGATTTATTGGTTGTAATTGGACTTTCAAGATTAATAATGACTGAATCAAAGTTGTTTAGAAAACTGGTTATCTTGTCCAAAATAAAGTCTTGGCCTTTATTTTGAACTACCTGACGAATATATCTATCAAACAGAAAATCTCCAGTAAAAAGAAGTTTTATGTTGTGATTTTGAATATGAGACTTAAGAAAATAACCTGTCACATAACTAGTAACAGTATCTTGAGATTGATCACTAAAATCATTTGAAGTTTTGTTATCTAATAACTGAAAAATAGGTTCTGACGAATTTAAATAACCTGATAAGAAGGCCATACAAGCTTGGCAATCACTTTCAATATTTTCTATGGTATCCATATTAAGTTTCATTAAAAGCTGAATGCTATTTTTATCGGCACTTAAAGCATTATTCACAGTAACGTTGTGAGAAAAATCACTACTAACAATTAAAATCGTGTTATCTTGATTTAGAATTTGTGAGACCTTTTGTCCTAAAGAATAAAATGAATCGATTGGTTCGCGATTGTTTAAAATGATGGGTGTTACTTTGACTTGTGGGAAGGCATATTTAACAAAAGGCACAAGTGTATAGATTGAATGTTCTGTTCTGAAAGCAGTATCAAGGATATTGACAAGGTTTTGATCATGCAAAATCTTAATTAAAGACTCTTTTGGGAGTAACTCACCGAAGGGAGTTTTCCAAGGAATAAAGCTGGAGGCTGCCAAAGTATTGTGTGTAGTTAGATAGTCAAAGTGATCAGGACCAACAATAATAACATTTTTAATGTTTTCTGACTTAATCCCTTTGAAAAAATTAGCTATCAGGTTACTAGCTAATAAGTGGTGGGAGACAATACCGGCACTTATCTCCTGTTCTGTCGTATTTATTGCTGAAACAAACTCTTTTTCATACAAACTCGAATTTGTATAAGGACTTTCTAGTAATAGGGGTTTCGATTCATGGGGGGCTATTTTCGTTAGGGCAAGACATAATGTAATAAAAATAAATAAACAAGCTCCTGTAAGAAGCTGTTTCATTTATTTAATTAAGGAAGAATTCCAATCAGGCAATGCGGGTAATTGAGTTTTGTCTTGAGAGTAATTGATACTACGCCAATCCTGATCAGTTAATCTTTTACCAATTGGTTTGGTAAATTCATAATAAGAAAAGACCAGCCCCCTGGTGAGTCTTGTACCATTATCGTCACTAACAGCAACATAAATATAGTTAGGGATACCTGTAGCTACATAAAGAACTTCACTACCTAAAAAATCAGTGTGGATATCAGCAATTAGTGCCGAGCGAACATGATCTTCTGTGTACTGTTCTCCAGGTAATGGACCAAGAATTTGGTACCCCAACCTACCCGCTCTGATTCTTAAGATCTCAAAGTCGTCATCAGATATTTTTTCATTTTCAAGTTGTTTAATGGCTATTGTGCGAAAAAATCTTAAGGCTTCAATTAATTTTTCATTTCTACCAACAAATTCATTACCAAGCAAGTCTCTGTTGCTTAAACCTTCTTTGCTCATTTCGACCAAAGCAATCAATCGATCTAGAAAGTCGATATTGGGCTCAACATATCCTTTTGGTACTGGAGGTATCTCAGCGTTTCCACCGGCACCCATTTCAGCATAAGATTGCTTGCTATACAACAAAGTGTCGTGTTTAAGTTCAGTCCAGGAACCCAAAGCAGTTTGAAGGCTTTTTTGGGCCCATGCATTATTTTTCATAAACATAGGATATCCAGCTAGATTGAGATAATCCTTGAACTGTGACTTAATTGTGTATAACCAAGCCCAATATATGTTTTGAGTCCATTCAGTTTCATCTTTTTCATCAAAGTACTGTTTTAAATAACCAAGTCGATTGTTTAATACATTTTTTGACTGAGGGGCTTTCTCTTGGATCCATTGATCTACCAAGGGATCAGCTATAGCACCTCCAAAAACAGACATTGCCATTAAAGGCGTTGTCATACTAGGAAGTTTTTCTCCCGTTTCTGGATCGGGTTTTTCATCGCCTTGGGTGAGAGTAGTAAAAATGAAAGCGTCAGGAGTAAAACGCTGACCCATGAAACGGAAACCTTTGGTCTTAGCTTGAAGCTCTTCTTTAGTCAAGTTAAACACCTCATCACCGTAGACGGCAGAAGACATAATCTGAGGGCCAGGTTGTTTCTCAAGATAAGTTTTTACTTTGGAGATTAACTTATCATCTACTTTTACTTTGCCAACAGAAGATTGATTAATAGATGTTAGATATTCGTGAATGCCTAAATCATCACTTCGGCCAACAAAGAAAGAGATGGGTAAACTAACATCCTCCCAAGTATTAAGAAGGTCAGTTTGATTTACCAAAAGAGAAATATTGATAGCGTCTCTAGTTAAGGGGTCACTTTTAAGATCAAAGTTGGTCCGACCATACCACATCATAACTTTGAAATAAGATCGTAAGATTGAGTTTTTGTTGTAATGACTGCGAGGATTAAATTGAGTGTAATCTGTTTGAATAGATAGATCAACCTCGTCTTGCAAGTTTCCAAATAAAGGTGAAGGTTGAACATC
>JAHITH010000029.1 GCA_018817845.1 Patescibacteria group bacterium | reverse complement strand
TACTGAAATCTAAAAGTATTAGTTTATAAAAAAGGTAAATACCAATAATCAGCGAAAGATGAGAAATAACTAGAGCGCTGGTAAGGTACGAGCCTAAAAATAAAAAGGTTTTGATAAGGAATGGGTAAACTGGGAAGAAAGCATACTGGCTGGTGGAGTACAGATTTTTATATCCGTTCTCTGCTAGGGAAAGGTAGTGCAGGCCGTCGAAGTTTGCCCACATGGTGGCTAAGTTTGAAAATGAAAAACTACTGGTTTGCAGGGTGTAACCAGAGCGGAGAGGGACAAAAAAAATCGCCAAGATGGCGATTAGTAATAGAGAAAATCTCCACAATATAA
Source organism: Patescibacteria group bacterium (assembly GCA_018817845.1). Taxonomy (GTDB): domain Bacteria; phylum Patescibacteriota; class Microgenomatia; order UBA1400; family MFAQ01; genus JAHITH01. The sequence goes on along the minus strand of JAHITH010000029.1, from coordinate 4,884 downwards.
AATACTTGATGTTTTTTTTGTTAAACATAACAGCTTAGTTATTTTACACGATTTCTTAGGCGATGAAGCGGCCAGTGAGGAAGGCGGTGAGAAGAACAAGCTGAAGAATAAAACTTGCGGTGAGGAGGAGGGGGCGGAATTTGGTTGGTAGTTTTATAAAATAAATGGGGAACAAGACCAACAGGAACCTGGGTAATGACTGAAGTGTACCGGTGAATGAAGGAATAATGGAGCCTAAAAATACATAGAGCGAATAAGAAAACTGTTTTTGTTTGTAAAGAACGTAGGTGGCTAAGACACCCAATGCTAAACTTGATAACTCTAGTAAGGCTACCCAATACTGGATGATGGTGGGTGAAACGGTGGTGAGTATTTTAATATAACGATAAACTGTGCGAAACGGTGATATTATTTCTCCTCGATTCCATAGAGATTGAGCGTGGATGAAAGAAAAAGGATCTTGATACGTGTACTGCAGATATATCATATAAACCACTAGACCTAAGGGAATTAGTAAAAGTGGGATGACGGGCTGGTAAGAGCCGAGTTTAAATCTTGTATTTTTGGGTAGCTTTAGAAAATATTCCAGTAAAAGTGAGGGAAAAAGGAGAATTCCGTAGAATCTTGAAAGTGAAGCAAAAAAACCAAATACTCCAGAAAATAAGTATTTTTTTTGTTTAAATAAATGCCAAGACAGGAGCGAGAGAAGCAAAAATAAGCTTTCGGTGTAACCTGCTAGAAGGAAAAAGGATAAGGGGAAGAATATTATGTTAATAGGGAGTAGTTTTACAACAAAGAAAGTGGAAACAAGAGAGATTAGGAGGGCAGAAATTAGATGGCTGTTTGTAAGGAAAGCAAATAGTTTTATTAAACTTGGATATAAGGGGAAAAAGGCTGTTTGAAATTTCATTATGTAACCGAAGTGGGAAATGTTTTGGTAGTGCCCTCCGTCGAAGTTTAGTAGATGCCTTACCGATGGTAGATCTTCCTTGATCATTGAGGTCGCCTGGTATGAATAGTCAAAAAAAACTGGACTTGAGCTTAAAAAGGTGAGGGTATAAATAATTACTGCCCAAAACAAAAAGAGTGGAAGAATTTTTTTCATTGTGAAAGCACCTGGGTGTAAACGTCTATTGTTTTCTGGGCTGTTTTTTTCCAACTAAACTGCTTGGCTACTTCTTTGGCATTATTGACGAGACCGTTTCTTTGTTTTTGAGTAAGGTTAAGAGCTTTGGTAAGGGCATTTTGTAAGCTATCTTGACTTTGAGGGTCAAAGGTAATGGTGCCAGGTGAGTAGATTTCTGACAGACTGCTGGTGTTGCTTGAAACCAGCAAACAACCAGCGTGCATGGCTTCTAGCACTGGTAAACCAAAGCCTTCGTAAAGTGACGGCTGGCAGTAAAGTGTGGCTAATGAATAAAAAGCTAAAAGCTCTTTGTTGGTAATGAAGCCGGGGGTAATTATGTGAGAATAGCTTTTTAACTTGACTAGATCTTTTAATTCCTTGTGTGTTTTGCCTGGTGGCAATTCTTTGGTCATACCGCCACCAACTACAATTAAGGGAATTTTTAATGCTTTGGTTGCTTCTGCCAAGGCGGGTAGATTTTTATTAGGGTTTGGACCACCAGCCACGGTAAGAATAAATTTTTCTGGTAAATTAAATTTTGATTTTATTTTCCCTACCGAGATTGGAGAGGGGGTGGTTTTGTAGATTTTGTCTGCTGCCAAAGGGGTTACAAAAACCTTTTCTGGAGAAAACATGAATAACTTTATTAAATCTCTTCTTGAATTTTGAGAGTCGGTAATAATGGCAGACACATTTAACAAAGAAAGACGTTGGCGAATTAGGTTAAAGGTGCCCTTAAGGCCTTTTGGATACAAATGGGGGAGTATTAATGGGGTTAGGTCGTGAATGGTGACCACGGTTGGGTGGGTTTTGTTAAGGGGAAGTGTGGGATAGAATAGATCAAAATAGGTATAGTGGACTATGTCTATTTGATTGGATTCTGGACAAGCCAGAATGACGGAAGGGTTTTTTGCTAGAGCCTTGGTGAGGTTTTCTGCATAAAAGCCGACTCCCCTACCCTTAGAGTGAATGCCGGAATTAAGTTGAAGCTTTATATTGTTCATGATAGTTTTTTTGTTTTCTTAGTTATTATTAAGACAGAAGAAATAATACTTAATAAAGTAAGACCCTCTGCAAACTTGTGGGTGTTTGTTTTAGTAAGTTTACCAATAAAAAGGTGGTCACCTTTGGGAATTGAAATAACTGGCATACCGTTGCTGTTTGATTCAAGGTAAGTGAAGTTTATGGGCTTGTTGTTTAATAGAAATACCCAACCAGGATAATAGACTTGATTGAATTGAATGGTGATGGGCGTGGTGGCCTGGATTTTTGCTGAGACTAGAGCTGATTTGTTTTGTTCTATATAAATTTTACCCGAACCTTCTGTGATTATAATTTTCCCAGGCGATTCTGTGGAAGCCGGGGCCGACCATTGGGGAAGGTGCTCTGACCAAGATGCGGTGGTAGTTTTTAAGTTTAGGTAATAATCTTCACCAGGATTAAACATCTCATTAATGCGCAGGTGGTTTCTGTTTGCGTAGAGAAGCAAAAATAAAAGGGGGGCAAAAAACAGTAACTTGAAACGGCTATTTTTTATTAGAAGCGCAACCAGTACAGAGGCTGAAAAAACGGTAATAGCCAGGATTCTGAACTGGTATTGAACAAGTTGAAGGAGGGGAAGATACTGCCAAACCGGAGAACTTGCCTTAAGCATTAAGAAGACAGAGGTGATGAATATTAATAAAAACAATATGACTGCTTTTTGATTTTTCTTGATAAACAATAATTTAATAGATAATAAAGTAACGAGTAAATGAGCCAGACCTATTTGAAAAGACATGCCGTCTTGGTCCACACCCAGATTAGACATACCATACCCCCACGGGGATCTAATTAGTTGGTATAAGGAAGGAAAGTGTTTTAAATACTGGCCTTCCATTAGAGAGTCGTAACGAAGGATGCCTCTGCTGGCGATAGCCGGAATCCAGAAATATGCAGATAATCCTAAACCCAGGATTAGTGATAAGGAAATGGACCTAAGTGATTTTTGAAAATTTAATGACTGGAAAGATATAAGCAGGGCGAAAAGGATAATTATTGGAGCAAAGATCAGAGCTGTAATGTTGTGCGAAAGTATAAGCAAGGCAAAAAGGAGACCTGTTCTGGGTAAAGAGGAAGGTGTTTTTTCTTGAACCTGCTTTGTTATGGACCAAAACAAGAAGGGTATAATAGCCAAAGCTAACGCCCCCCCCACAGAAGCCGATACATAAACGTTTATAAATCTAATTGGGGCGTAGAGGTAAAAGACGGCTCCTAAAATGGCTGGTAATTGACTTTTTTCTTTTAACCATTTATATAGAAAAAGGTACATACCAATGGCCGATAATGGAAGAGAGATTAACATTACTGACTTGACACTATCAACGTAACTTAACCCAAGCCGATGGAACACATCGCCAATATAGGCAGGAAGTGGGTAATTGAAGATGAATACTGGATAACCAAAACCGTTGTTTAGATCTGCATCCCAACGGGGAGGAAACTGACCTTCTTTGATTAACTTACTCATGGATATTTGCCGAACCACGTGATGGGTTAGATCATGACTGGTGTACCCACCCTTAAAAACTAAATTTTTGAATGCTGGAATACTGACCAACAATAAGAAAGAAATGGATATTACCGCTTTTTTCATTTTTTGTTTCGATAAAGCTCCCAGAGTTTCATGTAAGAAAAGGCATGGTGAAAACCGGAATATAGAGAGAAAACAAAACCTGGGAAACCGTCTAAAAAACCTCTGTGACGGATATATAAAGAAAGAAAGGTTTTGGTGGGCTTGTAAAATAGATAGTTTAAGGTGTTGGTAATGGTAATTTTGATTTTCTTGTTATAGAGGAGCTTGGCCTCTAGATCTGAATAGCGATTTTCGCGCTCTAGATATCTTTCAAACCTGGGAGTAGCTAAGTGGTCTAGGTCTGAACTCAACCAACCGACTGTACCGTTGACCTTCATTTGTTCATGAACGCTTATGGCCGGCAAAATGGCTTTACCGTTTTGAAAGAGTCTAATTACCGGGTCTGGGTACTGACCAGTATGTTTTAGATATTTACCTAGAAATAGATTTTTTCTGGGCAACCAGTAGGCCGCGGCGGGTTGTGATAATTTTTTAGGCTTGGGAAAGATCAATAAAGCGCGCTTAAGGGGAGATAGCCAAGAGTCTACCCCAAAATACTTTCCATTCAGTAATCCGCTTATTTCGTTTTTCATTTTTGGGGTAAGCCGCTCGTCGGCGTCTAGTTGCAAAACCCAATCCCCTGTTGCTTTTTTTATTGCTTTGTTTTTGGTTATATGAAATATAGGTTCGTGTTTAACCTTATAAATTTTGGCTCCAAGCTTTTTGGCTAGTTCCCTAGTTTTATCGGTTGAAGACTCATCGACCACGATTATCTCGTCTGCCAAACTCCTAATTGATTTTAGACAGTCTGTTATATTTTTTTCTTCGTTAAAGGTAGCTAAAACTACCGAAAGGGTCTGCTTTTTCATTTATGGTAATTATATACGAGTGGTGGCGTAAAATTTGAAGGCAGGCTCGCCATTGGGGAACGGGACTTGGTAAATTGGCTCTTCGTTACCCGCACCTTCTTCTGTGGTGATGACGAGTGCGTTTTTTTGTTGGCTGTCTTGGTCCCAGCTAATTTCTTTGAATTGGTATTTACCAAAAGCGTTGACAGTGGAGAAGCCGAATTTATCTCTGGGTACCAATTTGATTTCATTTTGGAATTTGTCTGGTGGATATTGCAGGAAAAATGCCATGATTA
>JAHITH010000028.1 GCA_018817845.1 Patescibacteria group bacterium | reverse complement strand
AGGGAGTTAGTTTAGGTACACAGTCTCACTTAAACTTTTTGCCAGAAAGACACACGGACTTTATATTTGCCTCTTTTGTAGAAGAATTTGGTCTTTTGGGTAGCCTTTTGGTCTTAGCTAGTTTTTTCTTGTTATTTCATACCATGCTAGATACCGCTTCTAAGCTTAAGGATCGGGGATTATATCTAACCCAAATTGCCATTTTTACTCTGTTTGTATTTCAGAGTTTCATAAATATTGGCATGAACTTGGGGCTGGCACCAGTGACTGGCATAACTCTGCCCTTGTTTTCCTATGGCGGCAGCTCACTTATCAGCTCCCTCGCCCTCCTCGGCCTCCAGCTCAACCTCATCGACTCAGTCTAAAGGTCAGACCCTAACAGGAGCGGCTACAGCCGCGGGCCCTCTCGGCCATCGGGCCGAGGGAGGGTCTGACCTTAACGTAATTAGTATAGATTCCCGCCTGCGCGGGCCCTTAGGTCCCCTTTAAGGGGGAATGACGTGAGGACGGGGAATGACAAGAGTTCGATGGTTCGAACCATCGGAATGACAGAGAAAATGTCATTCCACACACTCTCTGTCATTCTGGGGACGAGTCTGCGAGGACTCCAGAATCGATTCTGGACAAGCCAGAATGACGACTGAGGCCAGGAGTACTTAAAAAAGGTGGTATAATTTAAGCTTATGGCAACCAAGACAATCAAAGCGACCCAAAAACCAGAACCAATCGCGGTAATCGAAATTAAACCTAGACAATTTCTAATCAAGGAAGGTGACATTTTAGTGGTAAATAACCTTAATCTTAAGGATAAGGAGATAATTACACCAAATGTTCTCCTAACCCACGACGGCGAAAAAACCCAAATAGGTCAACCTTTTGTCAAGGATGCCGTAGTCAAATTAGAACACCTTGAAACCAAAAAAGGTCTCAAGATCAGAGTGGCCAAGTTCAAGGCCAAGTCCAGATATAGAAGAGTAAAAGGCCACAGACAACTAGAAACACACCTAAAGGTCAAAAGCATAAAAATTTAAATCAAATGGATTTCGTTTTTCACCTGGGCTTCAACGAAGACCTGGCTAAACTAGAATTAGAAACAGTTCTAGGCAAGGCCGTTACTAAAATATCCCCTCGTAAATATTTGGTTGAACTAGACAATTTTTCTGACCTTAACACCGTGGCCCACCGCTTAGGTGGTTTAGTAGAAATAAGAGGTAAGTCCAACGATAAACTTGTTTGGCGCCATCAAGCCAAAGAGTGGTACAAAAGGGACCGCCTAAAACCTTTTGCAGACGGCAGAAAAGGCATGTTGCCCCCTAAAATTGCCCGCATCATGATCAACCTTGCCTTGGGCAAAAACTATACTCCGGACCAGGTTCTCCTAGATCCATTTTGTGGCTCTGGCAACATACTAATGGAAGCCAGTGTATTAGGTCTGTCTCTTTTGGGTACAGACATTGACACCAAACAACTAGAAGGAACCAGAAAAAACCTAAACTGGCTGGGTATTAAAAATTTTAAACTTCATAATTTTGACGCCACTCAAATTTCCAAAAACATTGATACCCAGGTTAACTACATCGTTACCGAACCCTTCATGGGCAAACCTAATTTAAGACCCGACCGAATAAAATTTGTTACTAAGGGCTTACACAAACTATATCTCGGTTCCCTTAAAAATTGGCTAAAAGTTCTCGATTCGGGTGGCACGGTTTGTATGGTTTTCCCAATTTATTCAGACGGTAAAAAAACTTACCAACTAAGCGAAGTGATTGACGATAAATCCTTAGTAGGTTACAATGTAAAAACTAGAGGACTAATTTACTCTCGTCCCAACTCTAAATTAAAACGAGAAATAGTAGTTCTTAAGAAAAAATAATTTTAAAAAAATATGTCACACGTTAAATCAGGTGGAGCAACCACACAACACTCACAAAAGAAACGAAGGGGTAAAAGTCTGGGCGTCAAACTTTTTGGTGGACAAGCAGTAAAAACAGGCCAAATAATTGCTCGTCAGCGAGGGGCCCAATTCCATGCTGGTAAAAACACTCGTTTAGCTAAGGACTTCACCCTGTTCGCCATGCAAGACGGTTTAGTCAAGTTTAAAAAACATCACGGAAGAAATTATGTTGACGTAATTGTTAAACAATGACAGACAAGGACATAACCCACTTACCCATAAACAATCTTCAACCAAATCCTTTACAACCGCGCGGTGTAATCACCCCAGATTCTTTGTCCGAGCTAGTAGACTCCATAAAAAAACACGGCGTACTCCAACCTTTAACCATAGCTCATACTCCAGCTGGCTACCAAATCATCGCCGGTGAAAGAAGGTGGCGAGCCGCTAAACTAGCTGGTCTAGTAGAGATACCGGTAAACATCGTAGAGACCACACCTCAGGGTATGCTAGAAATGGCTATTGTTGAAAACGTTCAAAGAACAGATTTAAATCCAATTGACAGAGGTAAGTCTTTTGACCGTTTAATTAGCGAGTTTAATCTTTCAAACTCAGAAATCGCCGCCCGTATCTCCAAAAGCCCTGCTTTTGTAAGCAACTCCCTAAGACTACTGGACTTACCAGACGCCTTAAAAGACGGTTTAATTTCAGGTGTAATATCAGAAGGTCACGCCAGAGCCCTGGCCGCTATTCCAGAAACCCAGCCAATGATAGAAGCCTACAAAATGATTTTAAAGGAGGGTGGTTCTGTAAGAAGAGCAGAAGCACTGGCTAGAATATTTAAAAACAAACTAGAAAAGCCAAGCGAAGTTCAAGATTCATCTAAGGCCAAAATAATAAACGAGCTGATCGCCGAAATGGCCAGTAGCCTGCAGTCATCTCTGGGTAAAAATACTAGCGTCAAAATGCGTAGATCTAGGATAGAAACAGCTATTCAAATTGTTTTAAAGGGCACACCAGAAGAAACAGAAGGCCAGCTAGAAAAAATCTACAAATCCCTCTCCAACGGAGAGACCAAAGAAGGTTCGGAACTTTCGGCGGAGGATACCTCCTCGGATGGTGGCCGGAGCGAAGCGGAGGTCTCCTCCGAGGTGGGATCCGTCACCAAACCAGCAAAACCCCCTGAATATTCCAACCCCTTTGAACCATTTAATCCCACCGACTACTAAGGATTTCTCATCGGACGGCTCTTGCCGCTTGAGTGACTGCATTCTTATGCAGGCTCTTCAGATGTGTAATCCGTCAATTTACGTTCGGATTCGTAACCACCCCAACACTATCAGAAGGCCAATATCTAAAAAACGCCCTACCCACAATGTTTTCGTAAGGCACAGGCCCCCATTCTCTACTATCTGAAGAATGATTGCGATTATCCCCAAAAGCCATGACAGACGATTCTTGAACAACGTACCCCACTCCTTCTTGTAAAAACTGCCCCGCAGAGGTTCTATAATCACTGGGTAAATATGATTCATCAAGCAATTCTCCATCTACATAAACATACCCTCCTTTAACCATAACGGTGTCCCCTGGGATACCAATTACTCTTTTGATAAAATCAAAATTTTCATCTAAAGGAGACTTAAACACAATTACATCTCCTCTTAACGGCTCTCTTCTTTTTAAGGTTACCTTGTCCGTTAATAAATATTCTCCAGTTTCAAAAGTGGGGAACATAGAACTACCCTTGACCTGGTGTGGCTGCATTAAAAAAAGATAAACCACCACAAACACAGAGGCTGACACCACAAAAGCCTCTATCATTTCATAAACAACCTTGAAAACCTTTCTTAAAACACTCACCACCTAAGTCTACTCTCGTCATTCTGGCTTGTCCAGAATCTGGTGGTGGTAAAATACATACACGGCCGCTTAGCTCAGTTGGCTAGAGCGTTTCATTCACATTGAAGAGGTCGTAGGTTCAATTCCTACAGCGGCCACAAAAATTGGTAGAATAAACTCATGTCTACAATAAACTTTAAAGGTAAGTCCTTAATTCAAAACCATCATTTGACTGTCAAGCACCATCAATTGATACCCAAAAAGGATAAAAGCTTAACTAAAAAAGTTAGTCTTGACGACAATCTAATAATCCACGGAGACAATCTAAAAGCCCTCAAAGCTTTACTTCCAACATACACAAATAAAGTCAAGTGTATCTATATTGACCCTCCCTACAACACTGGCAATGAAAAATGGGTCTTCTAAGTTCACAATCGAATTGCACCACCTTGCGGTAAAATGCGAGGATGAAAAAACATAAACAGATAAATCCAGTAGAACGGGATAAAATAGCGATTTGGTTAGCAAGAGGTGTTAGTGTTCGGGGAATAGGTAGAAAGCT
>JAHITH010000027.1 GCA_018817845.1 Patescibacteria group bacterium | reverse complement strand
AGCTTTCTACCTATTCCCCGAACACTAACACCTCTTGCTAACCAAATCGCTATTTTATCCCGTTCTACTGGATTTATCTGTTTATGTTTTTTCATCCTCGCATTTTACCGCAAGGTGGTGCAATTCGATTGTGAACTTAGATAGTCTATACTGTTGAAAGCGATTCCTCTATTCCGTCCTCGATAGGAATCTCAGACTCCAATCGGAATGACAAGGACCGTCCCCGTCACCCCACCCATATTGTTCTCTGGGCACAAAATGACGTTGCCAGGGCATTCTTGTGTGACACGCTATAAGTACTAGACAACCATGGTATGATTTACGTATAGATAGAAAGATGGAAACGTTCGCATGAAACCTAATAAAAAACACCTCAAGGAACTTATTTTGTATATTCTTCAGAATTATAATAACGAGTATTTAACCGAGACTAAATTACAAAAATTACTTTATTTTTGCGATTTTGGTCACTTTGAAGATACAAATAAGTCAATTTCTGGTTTCGTGTACATAAAAAATCATTTTGGCCCCACACTACAATCACTGCCTGCCGTATTAAACGAACTAGAGAGAGAAGGAAATATAAAACAAATTTTGGGTAAAACTCAATATGGTTCTCGTAAAAAAACATTTTCTCTGATTAAGACCTTTGATGGATTACAAGATAATTTTTCTAAACAAGAACTCCATACGATAAATGAGATAAATCAGGCATATTCTAAGTTATCTCCTAGAGACATCAGTCACATATCACACGCTGACGCACCTTTTTTGGCAACCAGAAAAGGTGGTGACTTAATTGAATATGAGTCAGTTGTTTACAGGGATGGACCAGAAGAAGAGATGGAAACCGAAGACAAGGACATAAATGATTTTTTTTCATCAGGAGATTTGCAAACTTTAATTACAAGGGTTTCTGATAAATTGTCATCAAAAAACTTCATTTGTAATGCAATTTGTTGTTGCCAGTGAGGAAAAGGAATTTAAAAAACAAGTGTGTTTTCGGCGAGTTCATGATGTTATTAAATCAATTAGCGATCAATGATAATTGTTAATTGATGTGATGTTTTTTAACAACTGAAGAATATTGAGAATCATCAATAACAATGTAATAAGAATAGACAGAGGTGATTATCTGGCGGGCGATGAGCGGAAGATTTTTGGTTTTTTCCAGTCTGATGGTACCTGTGCTGGTGGAATTTGGTTCAACGGTGTTGGTTGGTCAAAAACTGGGGGAGGAAAGGCGTTAAGTCTATCGGGGGTAGGAGTAAAAGTAGAGGTTACTGGAGGACGAGCACCATTTCTTATTAAAAAGGCAATTACCTCAAACGTATCGGCGGTAACTCTTGGAGTGCTTAAATTGTTGGTAGTAGAGTAGATTTCTTTTAGTAAGTTGTTAGCAGCTTCACTCGTTGGCTTGATTTTGGTTTTAAGAAGTAAAAAAGAAGTGACTTCTGCAATAGAAGTAGCGGAGTTGGTGTGGAAGTTGTGGGTAGCAAAACTGCCAGGCCTAGAGTCTTTGTTTAAACTAACAATGTTAGCTTGGTCTAAGAATTTTTTTTCGTCTGAATATAGTTTACCCAGTTCCTCCAATGAATTTATGCCCAGAACAATAACTAGATCGGCGTTTGCACCAGAGTAAATGTAGCTAATGTTTTTAGAGTCTGGGGGAGGCGAACCGTCTTTGGGCTTAACCATCAATTGAAAGTTTCCTTGTTCGTCTACGTCGTAGTCTACTTTGTCTAGGTCTTTCTCTTTAAACTGAAAATTTATTATTAGGTTTTTATTACCAATGCTTGTTTTAATTGGGCCGGGGTTATCCAGTTTAGAACAGCCTATTTGAGTTTTTTTGCCTTGATTTTTCAAGCTTAGGTAGAGAGCTAAACCAGAATTTACCAAGATTTCATCTGGTTCTGGGGGAAGAAGCACCAAAACAGAGTTTGATTTGTCTAGATCTTTTTGGAATGAGTCAATTATTTCTTGGTTAAACATTGTTGTTATGGGTTATTATAACCTCTTCTTCTTTGATGTCAAGGCTTGGCTTTAGTACAAGCCCAAACTCCTGATCCTTTTTAACAGTTTTTAAATCTTCTTTTGCAGACTGAAGGGAGATAATACTTGAGCCGTTAATTTTATCTCCCAGGCTAACCTTCCCCTTTAGAACTACACCACCCAAAATAATTTTGTCGTTGATGTTAAATATCTTTTTTATTTTTATTTGACCGGTTTCTTTTGCTAAAGGTGGAGCTTTTTTTTGTTCTAACAATTCGTCAACGTACTCAAAAAGGTGGTAAATTATAGAGAAATTTTTAAAGAGAACGTTTTCTGTAGCAGCTAGTTTTTTAACGCTGGCTGACATTTTAGAGTTAAACCCAAGAATTTTAGCATTGTTTATGGCGGCTGTTTCTATATCTGAACCAGAAACTGAACCAACACTACTGGCAACCAAGTTTATTTTATCTTTGATTTTGTCCAAAACCGCCTCTAGGCCACCCTGGACCGCGGCTTTAATCACAAGGTTGGGTTTTTCTAGGTCTAGTTTCATCTTGACTTTGTTTTTTTGCTTTATCTGGGCTAGGTCCGATGGCTTGGTAGAAATAATATCCCCCGTAGACGGTGCTTTTTTAAAGCCAATAATTTGAATCGGAGTAGAGGGCAGAGCTGTTTTTACCGACTCTCCTGTCCCCAGATTCATAGCTCTTATTTTTCCTATTGGGGTAGTGTCTAAGAACAATGGATCTTTTAGGTTAAACTTTCCTTGTTTTACAAGCAAGGTGACTATTGGACCCATGTGTGGGTGGTGTTGAGACTCTAGTACTACACCCTGTGGGGGAGATTTTTTAGAACTATCCTTTAGTTCCTCTAATTCTGCTAGAAGTAAAATTAACTCTAGAAGTTTATCTAATCCTTCTCCGGTTTTGGCAGAAACTTCTACAAAGGGTACGTCACCCCCCAAACCTTCTAGATATTCACCCATTTCCCCTAGATCTTTTTTAACCTTGTCAACATTTGCACCCGGGGCATCTATTTTATTAATGGCTACCAAGTAGGGAACCTTGGATTTTTTTATGTGTTTAATTGATTCTTTGGTTTGTGGCTTAACGCTGTCGTCGGCCGCTATAACCAGAATAGCTACATCGGCTATTTGACCACCTCGGCTACGCATGGCCTCAAAGGCTTCGTGGCCTGGCGTGTCAATAAAAGTAATTTTTTTACCTTGATGGGTTATTTGATAAGCACCGATTGTTTGGGTGATACCACCGCTTTCTTTAGCCTGAAGGTTGGATGAGCGAATTTTGTCTAAAATAGAAGTCTTCCCGTGATCGACATGACCTAGGATTGTTACAATTGGTGGCCTGGTAGTTTCATTCTTTTGTTTTTTCATCTTCTCTTGCCGGGGGTTTGTAAGCTAGCACTTGTTCCTTGATTTTTTTAAGTGATTTAGGGCCAATACCCTTTATTTCATCTAGCTTGTCTGGGTTAAACAAGATGTCTTCTATCTTGATCATCTTGGCTTCCACCAACAGGTTTCTTATTTTCTTGGGTAGACCCAACTGATCTATTTCAAACTCTTCGTCCCCGGTAACGGTAATGCCCGGATCGGTTTTATCTGAAATAATTTTTAGTCTAACACCCGTTAGTTTAGCGGCTAGCTTAACGTTTTGACCTCCTCTACCAATAGCCAAAGATAATTGGTCGTCAGGCACCGTAACAACAAACTCGTCTGTATCTTTGTCCTTTTTAATCAAAAGGCCATCAGCTGGAGCTAGGGCGGCGGTAATAAATTTGTCTTGATCTTCTGAATACTGAATAATGTCTATTTTTTCTCCGTTTAACTCGTTTATTACTGCTTGAACCCGAACTCCTTTTTGGCCAACACAAGAACCTACTGGGTCAACTCCGTCTTGGGTCGATTCCACAGCAACCTTGGTTCTTGAACCAGCTTCACGGGCCATGGCTTTTATAATCACACTGCCCGCACCCACTTCTGGCACTTCCCTGGCAAAAAGCCCCTTTACCAACTTAGGGTCTGATCTGGAGACTATTACCGACTCACCTCTCATTGTTTCGCCGATTTCTTTTATTAAAACACTGACTCTGGAGTTTAGTTTGTAGTACTCGTTACCAACCTGTTCTTCTGGTGGCATTACACCCTGACCACGACCAATGTCTACAATCACGTCTCTGCCGTCCATTCTTTGCACCATACCGTTTACCACCTCACCAAGTTTCTCTTGATATTCATCTAAAATTGAAGTTTTTTCTGCTTCTCTTATTTGTTGCAAGATAACTTGCTTAGCTGTTTGGGCGGCGATTCTGCCAAAACCAGGCGGAGTGATGTCTTTGCCGTCTTGGAAAATTTTAAACTCACCTTCTTCTTCGTCTATATCTGCTGTAATAGCTTTTGTTTCGTCTTCTTCTACTTCTAATGCTAAAACAGGGAAGTCTTTTTTAAAAGAGGCCACCAAAGCTTGTTTTATGGCATCCAAAATTATCTGAGGAGAGATACCCCTTTCCGAAGCAATTTGATTAATAGCAGCAGCAAATTCTGTTCTGGCGGTTAATTGATTGTTGTCCATTTTTATTTATATTATTTAATTTTTTGGTAATTAATTAAAAAGGTGGCCTCGCCACCCTTATTACTCTTACCCTTAAGGGTATTATATCACTAATGCGAATTCTAATCTGAATCCGAACACTTGCTGTAATTAGTAATAGATTGTAACTCATGGTTGAAGGCTTCGTTGGGGGTCTGGTAGTTTAAGCATTTAAGAGGTCTGTTGTTGATCTCTTCGACGATGCTGTCAAGCTCAAACTGGGTTACGGTGGTTAAGTCTGTTTTTTTGGGAATGTATCTTCTAAGGACTCCATTAAAGTGTTCGTTGGCTCCTTTCTGCCAAGCGGCGTTGGGGTCACAGAAGTAAGTCTTCATCTTAAGTTTTGTTTGTAGTTTGGTGTGGTTGTAGTTCTCCTTACCGTTGTCAAAAGTGGCCGAGAGGCGAGCTTTGGAAGGAAGAGGTTTAAATACTTTCAATTGAGCTTCTACCCCAAACTCCGAATCAATGTTTTCCAAAAGTTCGGCTTGGTAGTATCTGGTCTTTCTTTCTAAGAAGGTATGGATACCTTTCTTGTGTCTTCTGCCTTCTACAGAATCAATCTCCCAGTGACCAAACTGAGTCCTGTTGTTGGCTTGTTTTGGCCTCAAATCAAGACTGATTCTGTCGGGGATACCTCGCCTGTATGACTTTCTGGCATACCACTTTCTTCTGTGTTGATGACCACGAACTAAATACTCTCTTAGGTTTTTCTTTCTACCTTGCTTACTGTAGATGTAACGGTAAATGGTTTCATGACAGATGATGGTTCTACCACCATTATCTTTTCTTAACTTACCAGCTATTTCCTCTGGACTCCAACCACGTCTTAAGCCTTCATATACACAGCTGTAAATTCTAGAGTTTTTAAGAGGGTTGGTTGCCCTTGAAACTCTGTTTCTTCTCTCGCTTAACTCTTGTGCCTTAATGGCTTGATATCTACCACGAAAACTGTTTCTTTGCACCTCATCACTAATGCTGGAAACACTCCTACCTAACTTGGCCGCAATCTTTCGAAGACTCAAGCCTGCGGCCAAACTAACGGTTATCTGATCTCTTTCTTGGGCAGTTATTTTGTTATGTTTTTTCATACCGAACATTGTAAAGTGTTCGGATTCGTTTTAGAACTCACTTAAAACCCTTGCAGGGCTTGGCGTTATTTTTTCCGTCATTCTGGGGACGAGTCGGCGAGGACTCCAGAATCTTCCTCCCTCTGTCATCCCGCATCTACCACTCCGTCATCCCGCACTTGATGCGGGATCCATTGATTTGTATAGATTCCCGCCTGCGCGGGAATGACATGGGGGAGGCGGGAATGACAAGGACCGTCCCTGTCACCTCAATCGAAGCATTGCAGGGCTTGTTTTTGGGCGCGGGTTAGTCTGGTAGGGAAGGAACTGATATAATTAGAATATGGACGAGAATGGAATTGAAAGATCAGGGGGAAAATCGTTTTTAAATTTCTTAAAACCCAAGAAGGATATTGTTAAAAAAATATTTAGAGAAGAATTTGAGAAGGGGTTGTTTAGTGGAGGTGTTTATCATTTTGATTTTGAACGAGACGTACGTGATCTTGAAATGGATGTGACAAGAGCAAAGGCTTGGTACGATAACAACCCGGGCTGGGACGAGAAAAGAACAGCTGATAGTTTGGTAAGAGATATAAACGATGCTAGATACAATCTTACGTGGAGAAGTCAGTTTGATGGTCAAATACCCCAAAGCTGGTTAAACTGGATAGATGCTCGAGATAATTTTGAGGCGGCTGGGAAATCAGGCTGGCAGTTAAGTGATGAATTAATTAATGCTGGAGTAACCCATCCCGTTCATCATGTTGCAAGAGAAGTGGGGAAAAGTCAAAAACTAAACATGGCGCAATTAGTGGCAGTTTTGGCAAGACCAGGTATTCCTAAATGGGGTGAGGATGAGATTATTGAATCTCAACAAAAGAAAGGGTTAAGACGGGCGGATTTGAGAGAAGCTAGAACTAGGGCAGATGAGATTAAGAGAAAGATGAGAGAAAAGGATAGTGGTAAAAAGGAATTAAAGAAACCTTGGTTG
Source organism: Patescibacteria group bacterium (assembly GCA_018817845.1). Taxonomy (GTDB): domain Bacteria; phylum Patescibacteriota; class Microgenomatia; order UBA1400; family MFAQ01; genus JAHITH01. Next base: position 7,994 of record JAHITH010000027.1, on the reverse strand, counting down.
GGGTTAACCACAGGAAGGTAATTATTAGTTATTAGAATAAAATATGTCAGAAGAAAAAACGGAAGTTGGATCAAGACAAAACTTGACAGAATACGGCTTACCAGTTGTTAATACTGAAACAATTAATACTTTGCAGGCAGATATTAGATTCGGTCAACATACAACGGCGGAGTGGGCTGGGATTTTAGAAGGTGAACAACCAGAGTTATTTGGTGCCATAAAAAGCCTAGCTTCGGGGCACGGTGATAATGCTCCAAAGGTATTTAGAGATATAGTGGTTACTTATATAGCCTTAAGGAAACAGGCGAAATCTAATAAATTATCCTCAGTATTTCAAGTTTCAGCAGATAAAAAGTAATTAGCGTGCCGGGGTCGTAATTTAGGTAAACTGTTGCAGGGCTTGTTTTTGGGCGCGGGTGAGTCTGGTGGGGAAGGTGATGATAAGCCGAATATAAAAATCGCCGTGACGATTAGATCGCAAGTGCTTAATACCCTTGCTCGAAAGTCTAATGGAAGTATTTGGCTGGGTACCTGGTCTTATTTTTAATTTCAGGTCTTTATCTAAGGTGGGAACGGTAATGTTTCCACCCAAGATGGCGGTGGTAAAAGGGATTTCTTTTTCTAGATAGATGTCGTAGTTGTTGCGTTTGAAGTCTGGGTGAGTTTTTACATTTATAGAAATATCAAATTCGTTGAACCTTATTCTGGTACCATCGTCGGCGCCAGGCGGAACCTTAATGGTGTGTTGTTTCCCTTGGTGAACAATAGTTTTTTCCACCCCATTAACGGCATCCATAAACTCTATTTTCATAGAGTAGTGGGGTTTAGCCTGCCGTCTGCCACCAAAAAAGTCTTGAAAAACCTGAAAAGGATCAGAGTAACCAGAACCGCCAAACAGATCTTCAACATTTACCCCTTGACCACCAGAAGAATAAGAATAGGTAAAAGGACCAGATTGACGGCCAGCCTGGCTGTAAGGATTTCCCCCCATAGAAGGGTCAAAAGCGGCGTGACCAAACTGATCGTAAGTCTTTTTCTTTTCTGTATTAGATAAAATTTCGTAGGCTTCGTTTATTTCTTTGAATTTTTTTTCCGCCTCCTGTTTATCTTGGTTTTTGTCTGGATGCCATTTTATGGCTAACTTTCTGTAAGCAGACTTAATTTCGGCCGTAGTAGCTTGTTTATTGACGCCAAGGATATCGTAGTAATCACGTTTAGACGTCATAAATATTTATATTTTACTCCTCTACTACCTCACCCTCCTCGGCACTGCCCCCCTTAGATTTACCAGACTCCTCCTTCTCCTCCTTCTGACCTTTTTCTTTAGGTTTTTCCTCTGTTTTACCCTCTGCTTCTTGGGCAGCTTTGTATAAAGCCTCGCCGTGAGTTTGAGCAACCTTAGTGGCTTTTTCTAACTTTTCAGCCAGAGACTCGGAAGTAGCGTCATCTTTGTTTTTTTCTTCCTCTAAAGCCTTGAGCTCTGTCTCTATTTCTTCTTTGGCTTTTTCGTCAAACTTGTCACCGGCTGACTCCAAAGCTTTTCTGGTAGCAAAAATAAAGGTTTCGGCTTCGTTTTTCTTGTCGACCAATTCCTTTTTCTTCTTGTCTTCGTCGGCGTGTTTTTCTGCCTCTTGTTTCATTTTTTCCACTTCTTCTTCAGACAAATTGGTAGCGTTTTTAATAGAGATGTTTTGCTCCTTGCCCGTGGCTTTGTCTTTAGCAGAAACGTTTAAAATACCATCGGCGTCAATATCAAAGGTCACCTCTATTTGAGGGATGCCTCTAGAAGCTGGGGGAATACCATCAAGAACAAAGCGACCCAAGGATTTGTTGTCTTGAGCCATGGGGCGTTCTCCCTGAAGAATGTTGATTTCTACTTGGGGTTGATTGTCCGAGGCGGTAGAAAAAACTTGAGACTTGCTGGTAGGAACGGTGGTATTTCGTTCTATTAGAGCAGTTCTAACGCTACCCATTGTCTCTATTCCTAAGGTAAGCGGAGTTACGTCTAATAACAAAACGTCTTTAACGTCACCAGCTAAGACTCCACCCTGAATGGCGGCGCCTAAAGCTACGGCCTCGTCTGGGTTTATGCTTTTGTTAGGCTCCTTAGCAAAGAAGTCCTTAACTGCTTTTTGGATCTTGGGCATTCTGGTCATGCCACCAACCAAAATGACTTCGTTGATGTCTTTCTTGTCTAACTTAGCGTCTTTCAAGGCTTGTTCGCAGGGAGGAATGGTTTTTTTAACCAAATCGTCTACCAATTCTTCCAACTTAGCACGGGTTAGTTTTAGATTTAAGTGTACCGGTTGACCGTCTGTTCCTTGGGTGATAAAGGGTTGGTTAATCTCTGTCTCCGTTGAACTAGAAAGTTCAATTTTGGCTTTTTCAGCGGAGTCTTTAATTCGCTGAAGTGCCTGTTTGTCTTTTTCCAAGTCAATGCCGTTTTCTTTTTTAAACTCAGAGATAATATATTCTATGATTTTTTGGTCAAAATCGTCACCACCCAAAAAGGTATCACCAGCGGTTGATTTAACCTCAAAAACACCGTCACCTAGCTCTAAAATAGAAACGTCAAAAGTGCCACCACCAAGGTCGTAAACAGCAATCGTTTCACTTTTTTTCTTATCTAGTCCGTAGGCTAGAGCAGCGGCGGTAGGTTCGTTGATTATTCTTTTTACCTTTAGTCCAGCAATTTCTCCAGCTTGTTTAGTAGCCTGGCGTTGAGAATCGTCAAAATAGGCGGGAACGGTAATAACCGCTTCCGTGACCTTGTCACCTAAGTAGCTCTCTGCATCTGCTTTGGCTTTAGATAAAATCTTGGCAGAGATTTCTTGGGGAGTATAGGTTTTTCCACCAGCCTCTACGGCAGACATACCCTGCTTGCCTTCTACTATTTTGTAAGCGGCGTGTTTTTTAGCTTTGGTAACCCCAGCAGAAGAAAATTTTTGACCCATGAGTCTTTTAACAGAAGAAATTGTTCTGTCTGGATTTAAGATCATTTGGCGCTTGGCTACTTCACCTACTAAGTTTTTTTCTGGCTCAACTACCGAAGGAAAAGTATTTTTGCCTTCTGCAGAAGAAATAATTACTGCTTTTCCACCCTCCATTACAGCTGTGGCGCTGTTGGTGGTGCCTAGATCGATGCCGATTATTTTGCTCATTTTATTTTTTATAATTTTTAATAACTCCACTGCCAACCTCAACTTTAGCAGGGCGTAAAATCTTATCATAATAAGTATACCCCTTAACTAAGGTAGTAATGGCAATGTCTTTAGCTCCCTTAACCAAACTGGCACAATCCATGGTTTCAGGGTCAAATTTTTGATTAGTACTAGAAATTTCTTTAACCCCCTCTAGGTTAATTATCTTGATAAATTGATCAAGAATCATTTTAAGACCAGAGTCTTTTAGGTGGTGTTGGGCTAGCTCTAAAGAGTCGAGCACGGGTAAAAGTTTGTCTAAAAGGCTTGCGTTGGCAAACTTAATAATTTCTGTTTGGCGGGACTGATGACGTTTGGTTTGGTTTTGGTAATCGGCCAAAGCACGCTTAAACTTATTTTCTAAGTCTTTCACTTCTTGTTCTAGTTTGCTGTTTTTTATTTTTTTGCTCATGTTTTTTACCAGTCTTGGCTAATTTGATTAATTAAGTTGGCTACGTATCTAACTAATGGTATATTTTTTTGATACTGTTGACGATAGGAAGAAATAACCCCCAAACTGCCTTTGTTATCTCCTATTTGTAAATCGGCAAAAATTAAACTTACCGGTTCAAAAAAGTCTGGTCCAAGTTCATGGCCAATAAGAACATGGATAGGTTGATTGCCTATAGCACGACCAAAAACTTCAGAGAGAAGATTTGTCCCGTCAAGTAATTCTAACACTTTTCTGGTAACGTCAATATTAAAAAATTCTGGAAAACTTAAAAGATTAGAATAACCGGCGTGATAAGTTTTACCAGAAGATGTGGTGGCCACAGAAAGAGAGTTGGATCTCCTGGCCAAAACTTGGCAGGCTTCTCTTAGCAAAGAGTCAGCGTCAAATCTGTGATCCCAGACCTTTTCTTTAACAGAAACCTCTTCTGCAACAGACAGGTCTTGCTCTTTCATTAGTTGTTTTATGTAAAACTTTATGGCGGTAGGGGTGGGGGTGCGGCCAGCGGATGTGTGGCCTTGACTTAAGAAACCTTTTTCTTCTAAATCAGCCATTTCGTTTCTTAGGGTAGCTGGGGAAACACCCAGTTTGTATTTTTTTTCTAGGGTAACGCTACCCACTGGTTTGGCGGTTTCAGTAAATTCTTCTACCGCGGCTTTGATTATGGCAATTTGTCTATCTGTTAGATCCATTAGCAGTATATTACCATGAGTGATAATTCCCTGTCAATGCTTTTTTGTCACCCCGCACCCACCCCTCCGTCATTCTGGGGACGAATTCTGATGAGGACTCCAGAATCGATTCTGGATGCGTTCAAGGACTCACTTACCAGAATGACATCCCCCCCGTCATCCCTTTCAAAAGTACAGCCTAACAATTAAATCAACAGGTTCATGATACGATTAAGTTAGAATGAAAAAGGGATTAATTCCGCTACTACTTGGGCTGGTAATGATTGTGGTGCTGGTTGGCGTAGCGATTCCTAAAACGGTTCAGTATTTTGGTAAGGCGTCGGGAACATCGGCAAATTTAGTGGTTAATTACGAAGGGGTGATTGGAATGATGCCACAAGTTTGGCGAAACCTAGCCCAAGGCGGGGAAGAATCAAAAGCAATGTTGGGGCCGGTGCTGGCAGAAGTAAAGGCGTTGAAACCAGAATATATTCGACTAGATCACATTTATGACGCATTTGGAGTGGTAAGTAAAGTTGACGGTCGATTGACCTATGACTGGAGCGGGCTAGATGTAGCCATAGATGAGATTTTGGCCACCGGAGCAAAGCCGTTTTTATCGTTGTCATACATGCCAACGGCAATAGCTTCTTCTGATATTATTAGCCCACCAAACGACTGGGGTGAGTGGGGGCAGGTGGTGCAAGCAACAATAGAACACTTCAGTGGTAGAAACAACAGAAATATTGATAAGGTAATTTACGAGGTTTGGAACGAACCAGACTTGTTTGGAGATTTTAAGACGTACGGAGAAAAAAATTACCTAACTATGTATGAGGTTTCAGCCAAGGCAGCCATAAGGGCAGAGAATACCAACCATTTTGAGATTGGTGGACCAGCCATGACGGCTTTATATAAAAATTGGCTAGAGAGATTAATAAAATTTGCTAGTGAAAAAAAATTACCATTAGATTTTTTAAGCTGGCATAGATATGACCAAAATATTGAGGTGTTTGAACAAGACGCAAAACAAGCCGATGAGTGGTCGGAAAATATACCAGCGTTTTTAGACTTAAAGTTTTATGTAACAGAGTGGGGGATTGATAGCCAGAATAACTTGGCCTATGACGATAAACTGTCTGCCATTCATGCCTTGGCTGTTACAAGAGTAATGATGGGTAGGGTAGACAGAGCTTTTGTGTTTGAAATCAAGGATGGTCCTGGGCAAGAAAAATATTGGGGAAGATGGGGCTTAATGACACACGAAAAGTTTGGTAAACCAGAAATGAAACCCCGTTATCAGGCACTGATGTTTTTGAACAATTTACTTCCTTTCAGAGTAAGCTTGGCCGGCGAAGGCAGTTGGGTAAAAGGAATAGCTTCAATGAATGAAGCAGGTAATCTAAAGGTACTGGTAGTAAATTACGACTCCAGTGGAAAGCACGTAGAAAGTGTACCAATTAGTTTTGAGAACCTGCCTAAAGGCGATTTTATATATAAACGACAGGATTTTATGGGCGAGTCTAGGTCAACCAAGGTGGCCACAACCTCTGCTACCTTTCAAACAACAGAGTCCATGGATCCCAACACGGCAATGATGTTAGAGATAGAGTTTGTTGTTAAAATAATAAAATAATAATAGGCAACCACCATGAACACAAAACCATCAGCAATATTTCATTTTTTTAGCACCTTAATTGGTATCAGCCTATTATTCCTCCTTATACAAGCCGTAACTGGTGAAAAACAGCCCTATTTCCTGATCAAGCTCGACCAATTAACCAACAAAATATCCAACTGGAATCGTTATAAAAACTTTATCAAAAATCCTTCTTTTGAAACAGACACAAACAACGACAATTTTCCAGATCACTGGCATGGCACCAACATTACCCTAACCAATCAAGACAGTCACGATCAACACTTGGCCATTCAAACCAAAAGCGACATAACTTTTACCAACCAAACCAACCTTTGGCAAACAATCAATTTCCTCTGGCCAGAAAACACCAAGCTAAACTTCACCGGCTGGATTAAGGCAGACAACCTAACTCAAAATAAAAATACATCCGGCATCCACATTCAAGTTCACTATATCAATAATCAAACCAGCGAATTTACTGGTTTCCCCGACCCAACTATAACAACCTGGCAACCCATCTCGGTTGATCTACAACTTAAACACCCCGCAAAACAAATTACCATCACCGCCTTTTTCAACCAAACAGGCACTGCCTACTTTGATCATTTCTCCCTTCAGTTCAATCAATAATTCTTGCTATACTTTATATATATAATAGAACACACCAAATGCCAAAATTAAATAAACACCACTGGAGCAAACTACTGATCGTCATTGCCTTTATACTAGTCACCATCGCCCTTCTTTTTGGCCTTAAACAAAACCAAGACATCCGCCAACGTGCCTACGACCCAAGCCAACCAATTGGGTTTTTCTTGACTTCAAACAACAATCAACCCCAGCCTGGTGATGATTTTTTAGTTACCCTTAAGGTTAACCCCTATGATCACCAAATTGGTTTCATGTATTTTCAAATCACCTTCAACAAAGACCAACTTCAATTATCTCAAGAAGTTACCATTTCTAGCGATCTGCATATGCGCAATCCTACCTCAATTCCAGACTATGGCGACATCCATTTTTGTGCCCCCACCGATCCCTGCATCGCCAAAACTACCAAAAACCAAGCCAACCAAACTGGTCAAGTTACCCTTGCCGTGGGTCTTCACCCAGACAACCGCAACCAACCACCCAACACAATTTTTGGGTTAGCCGGACTTCGTTTTGTTGTTCCAAGCACCGCCTCTGGCGCCACAGAAATCACCGTTAAATCCTCTCCAATTCAAGTTGTTTCTCTCGCTACCACCGAAATCCAGAATTTTGACATCACTCCACTAACATTAAATATCATCACCCCAACACCTACCGCTACCCCCACCTCCACTCCCACTCCTACTCCTACCCCAACACCTACCGCTACCCCCACCTCCACTCCCACTCCTACCCCAACACCTACCGCTACCCCCACCTCCACTCCCACTCCTACTCCTCTCCCCGGCGACATCGATAAAAACGGTTGCGTAGACATCTTCGACTATGGTATATTTTTATCTAGCTTTAATAAATTACCTGGTGACAAAGGCTACAACCCACTAGCCAACATCGACAACGACCCAGCTGGCTTGATAGACATCTTCGACTATGGTATATTTTTAACCAACTTCAACAAAGGATTATGCAAAAAAAATTAAGTAAACACCACTGGAGCAAACTACTAATCGTCACTGCCTTAGTATTATTGGTAGCCGTGCCATTGATAGCCTCAAATCTTGATAAATTCAGAGGTGATATTAGGCAAAGGGCTGCACCGCCGACTGAGAAGAGTCAATGTGTTGGTTGTGCAGGTCAGAATTATGAGTGGGAGTGGAAAAACGGAGAGTGTAAGAAAAAATATAAAAAGGACTGTCCAGGTGGTGGTGGTGGAGAGGGTAATACTTGTGGAATTGGTCTTTTTTGTGTATGCCAGGGCCTCCCACAACCTACAGGTAGTTATGAATGTATAGATGATCAATGCTTGAGTTGGTGTTGCCCTTTGGGTAAAGTTTTGAATAGTGATGAGACTGCTTGTATTCTACCAGGCGGATCTAGTT
>JAHITH010000026.1 GCA_018817845.1 Patescibacteria group bacterium | reverse complement strand
TTTCTTTATAATTGGTATTATAAGTAACGTCTTGGGTCTAGATATTCTAGATCCAGCCGCAGTTCTAGGTTTATAACATGCCTATAGTCAATAACGCTCTCTCTCCCATCGTTGCTGGTAAAACCCCTGGTGCAGGCTTAGCCTTCTACATTGGCCAGCTGTGGAAAACTATGGTAGTGGTCGGCTCCTTAGCCTTCTTACTCTATCTAATCTTAGGCGGTGTAGAGTGGCTTATGTCTGCCGGTGACAAAACCAAACTAGAATCAGCTCAAAATAAAATCACCAACGCCATAATTGGACTGGCAATCTTAGTTATCTCTTACGCCATTATCCTTTTCATTCAAGCCGTCTTTAAAATAAACATATTAAAACCAGAATTTCCCACCACATGAACACCGTAGACATAAACTCCCAAGTCAATACTTACTTCGGCTACACTTGCATTGGTGAATTTGTAAGCAACATGGTTAGTTTGGGTATCATCGTTGCCAGCCTAGCAGTTTTTGTTTTCCTTGTTTGGGGCGGCATAGAATGGATTACTGCCGGAGGTGATAAAGCCAAAACAGAGTTAGCTCAAAAACGCCTTACCGGTGCCGTCACTGGTTTAGCTATAGTCGTCGCCTCTTGGGCTATTTGGAAAATACTTCTCTACTTCTTCGGTATAAGTGGTGATGTTTGCAACCCTGTAAACCCTCTAGGAAACTAATGCTTGACAAACAACATTAAAAATCAGTTATAATAAAACTTAAAGTTAATTATTAAAATTTTTTTATATATGAAAAACAAACTCTCTTACGCATTATCCTTTATTCCAACAGCCCTTGCAGCTAACAGTATCGGCGTCCCCAAACCAGATCAGGCCAAAATCACAGACATTGGTAAACTGCTTTCGTCTGGCGTCTCCCTAGCCATTATTCTTGCTGGTGTTCTAGTCTTCGCTTTCCTCGTCTGGGGTGGCATTGCCTGGATCACCTCAGGTGGTGACAAAACCAAAACCGAAGATGCCAGAAACAGAATCACCGCCGCTCTAGTCGGTTTAGCCATAGTAGCTGCTTCTTGGGCTTTAATCAAGATCATCTCCTACTTCTTCGGGGTCGGCGATATCTTCGATGGCACAATAGATATTCCCAAGCCCTATTAATCCCTCCTACGTCATTCTGGCTTGTCCAGAATCTAACTGATACAATATCCTCATGGCAATTTGGTTAGGCGATTGTGTCTATACAACTCCATCAGGTGAAAAGATCGCCACTATCCGTGGTCTAGAGTGTGTTGTTAAAAATCTTCTTAACCCCCTTCCTTCATTAATTGCCCTCGCCGCCCTTATCATGCTCATCATTTCTGGTATTCGCTTAACCCTAGCCGGTTCCGACCCCAAAGCCACCGCGGCCGCCTGGCAAACATTTACCTGGGCTATTGTTGGCATCGTTCTTCTGGCAGTTGCCTGGCTTATTCTAGTAGCTATAGAAAACTTTACCGGCGCCCAAGTCACCGAGTTCGGCTTTTTGTAAGGTCAGACCTTAAAAGGAGCGACTACAGTCGCGGGCTCTCTCGGCTATTGAGCCGAGGAAAGGTCTGACCTTAATGGAGTATCAGCTTGCTATAATCAAATTCATCATGACTCTCAAACTACTATCCTTGCTTATTTCGTCATTCTGGCTTGTCCAGAATCTAATTCTCCCCACCACCATCCTCGCCGTCGAAACCTGTCCACCAGGTGAAAACCGCTACCGCCCAGGTGGCAACTGCGAAAAAGAATCCCCCCAACCAGCTCACAGCGAAATAGACGAATACCCCTTATCCTGCATCCCCGCCTCAAATCTCACATATACCCAAACCACCAACGACCCCAATCAAATTCCCAGTCAAGTCACCGTCACCTTAAACGTAGATTTAACCAACGCAGAGCTAGGCGGTTTTGGCCCAGACTCTAACACCATCTCCACAACTTCCCCAGACATACTCTCTCAAAAATACCCCTTCAACGCCTTGTTTGATAAACCACCAAACACCTCTCCATTCAACTCTAGAGAATCATTTCGCACCTGGTGGCGACTGCTCTCAGTTTATCAACAAGCCAACGCCAAAGCCATATATCTAACCCAAGCCAATCAAGGCAAAATCAATAATATGACTTACGAATTCTACAACTCCCAAGACAAACTTAAACAGTGGGAAATAAAAAAACTATACAACAAACTTCCAAACTGCCTAAGAAAGTCCCCTGTTTGCTCAGACTTTCTAGAAAAATACCAAAATCTAAACACGGATACCCAAGAAGCCTACGACGCCCTCATGCCTTTCAATTTCGATAACCTAAAAACCTTTCTCGTCTTAGATAATAGCGTCATCACCGAAAACATTCCTTTTTTAAACGCCATAAATACCGGAGTAAACGACCCAAACACCGGCCTCATCTACACCCTATCACCGTCATGGACTCAAACAGACATCACCAACAACATTGTCCTAATCAACAACAAAGGAGAAAATCAACAATTACTAATAGACAAAGCTGATAATTTTAATTGTCCCGCCATCCCAAAAGACAAACTCACCCACCTCCCCGCACCCAAAACCTTCCCCACTCCTACCTATCTCACCCAACAAGTCACTTTTAAAGACCTAACCATAGCCAAAGAACAAACCGGCACCGAATCAGAATGCAAAGGTGCCAACTATTGCATCGGCCTAAACCAAACTACTTGCAATAGCTACTCAGCCTGCACTTGGATTAGCAAACCCAAATACCAATACACCATTACAGGTCAAGGTGAAGGAGACCCCGTTGTTATTTTTAACCACCCATTTGTCCAAAATATAGAAAACAGTATCGTCTCTGGCAATACATCACTATTCAAAATGCTTCTCCCCAACTTCGCCCAAATCCCAGAAGAAAGAACCATAGACGCTCCCAAATCCACCTTCACTGCTTCCAGCCCTTATCCCAACAGCTCCGTCTCAGTAACCACCAGCAACGGCTCAAGCGATATGCCTATCTACAGAAAAACCGCCCTCATCAAAGACTCTCTCTGCCAACTACAAAACATGTGGCTCATCCCTGCTGGCCTCCAACGCTCAAACAGTTGTGGTGACAACCTCGAAACACCCACCATCACCCCAACTCCCTCAACTTGTAAAATGCATTTGTTTGAAAATACCTGTTCAAATCAAGTATGCCACAAAACCGTCATCTCTCAGGCTAAAAATACATCATGCAATAGTAAGGTTCTTAATCCTTACTACGCCATCGCCATAGCCCTTAACGAATCGGGTGGACTAATGAGCATAAACAAAGACGGTTCCAACATTAAACATTTTGGTTGTGACCCATTTGGTGCTACTGGCATTGGCTTCTCCATTGAAGAAAAGCTAAGTTGTATGACAAACACTTTGAGAAACGATTGCGTCGCCGGCAAAACCGATACCCAAACTCTTGCAGAATACGGTTACCAACCAGGTAATAACCTCGAAAACCTCATCAATATCTTAGGTGGCCCCAACTCTACCACTCTTTTTGTTAGCCCCTCCCAAGCCTCCACCTACGATAGTACCCTAACCCAAGCCCTTCAAACCAAAGACGTCGGTTATTGGACAATCTACTATCAAGGTTTTATAGACAACTTCTGCACCACACCCTAAAACAAGGTCAGACCCTAGCAGAAGGATTTCTCATCGGAAATGTCACTTCCTAGTGATCTTTTCAGATGTGTAATCCCTCTTTAAAAATCATGCTAAAATACACCCATGCTCAAAAAACACCATCAAATCATTCATTCAATCGCCAAAAAATACCAGCCACAGCAAATCATCGTCTACGGTTCTGTTGCTCAAAACAAAACCAAATCAAACAGTGACCTAGACCTCATTGTTATAAAAAATACCAAAAAAAACTTCTACGACCGCATCCAGTCTATCAACAAAACCTTCACTCCATCAATTCCAACCGACATCGTTGTCTACACTCCAAAAGAATTCAAAAACATTTCCAGATGGAGTTACTTCATTCAACAAGAAGTTCTCAAAAAAGGTCAAATAGTTTATGATAGTCAATAATAAAAACATTCAGGTTTGGCTTGTTTTTGCTCAAGAAGACGCCAAAACATCACAAGCCGCCTGGAAAGCTAAAATCTATTCAGCTGTTTGCTTTCACACTCAACAACAAGCAGAAAAACTTATAAAGGCCTTAATTGTCAGTCAAACCAAAAAACCTGCCCCCAAAATCCATGATTTAAAAACTTTAATCAAAAAAATAAAACCTTCACCTCCTAAAAATATAACAACCGCCGCCAGCTACCTCAGTCAATTTTATCTTCCAACCCGCTACCCAGACATAATTGCTGGTACAATAGAACAGGGTTTGCCAAACAAAATTCACGCTCAGAAATCCCTCATTGCCTCCAAAAAAATCAACAAATACATTTTAAACAAGCTAAAATAACCCCATGCTCAAAAAACTTCCTTCTAAGCTCCCCAAAGAGTTTAAAACCTACTTCTGGGACACCGATTTTGAAACTCTTAATCCACAAAAACACCCTCAATTTGTTCTAAAACGCCTACTTGACCACGGCAACACCCCCGCCGTCCGTTGGTCGCTAAAACACTACTCCAAACAAGACATCAAAAATTTACTCCTCACCATCAATGACCTCTCTAGAAAGACCGCTAACTACTGGGCTAAAACGCTAAATATTAAAAATCAACAGGTTCAATGTTTACAAAAGCCTTACCACCAACAACCCTTCAAAGTCTAAAAGAAACTAAAAAGATATCTGGCTTAAAACCAGCCTATCTTGCTGGCGGCACCGCCCTTACTCTCCATTTAGGCCATCGCCTTTCTGAAGACCTAGACTTTTTTACTCCAAAAAAATTCTCCGAACTAAGTCTTATCTCCGAACTCAAACAAAAAACCAATTTCACTCTAGAACGTCAAGCCTGGCAAACCATTATTGGTAAAATCGGCCCAACTAAATTTAGCCTTTTTTATTACCAGTATCCCCTCATCAAACCTCTCCAAAAAACAGATTTCGTCAACCTTGCTAGTCTAGAAGATATTGCCGCCATGAAACTCCACGCCATTAGCGACCGTGGCTCCAAAAAAGACTTTTTTGATTTTTACCACCTTCTAAAAACCCTTTCTCTTCCACAAATTTTTAATTTCTATGATCAAAAATACGGCAAACTCCAAGAACACAAGTTTCATATTATTAAAAGTCTTATTTACTTTGAGCCAGCCGACCAAGAAGCAAAGCTAAATCTACTAGACACCTCCACTTCTTGGTCTCAAATCAAAACCTTCTTCGAAACCCTAGCCAAATCCCAAAAAATCTAAGGATTTCTCATCGGAGAAAAGGACAGTCCTTTCAAAAAAGTTTTCACCCCCGCTGAAAACAAATCACCAAAAGTTTTCATTGACACTGAAAACTTTTTGCAATACAATAGGCTCATGTCAGAACCATCCCTTGCTTCAGCCCTAAAAGAACAACACCAAGCCTTTATGGCTCGTGACCACGGCATTCAAAGAGACATACTGGAAACACTTAAAAAAACCATCATTGCCCCTCAAGTTACCGTCATCACCGGCCTTCGCAGAGTAGGTAAATCAACCCTACTGGCACAAATAGCCAAGAAGTATCTAAAAAACAACTTTTATTTCGTAAACTTCGAAGACGAACGACTAATAAACTTTCAGGTTCAAGACTTTGACCTTCTCCATGAAACCCTAATCAGCTTGTTTGGTAAAAAAAAGATATTTCTATTCGACGAAATTCAAAACGTACCTGGCTGGGAACGGTTTGTTCGCCGTCTCCACGATCAGGGTTATAAATTCATAGTCACTGGCTCAAACGCTTCTCTATTAAGCCAAGAACTAGGCACCCGTTTAACCGGTCGCTCAATCAGAGTTGAACTATTCCCTTTTTCGTTTCAAGAATATTTACGTTTCAAAAAAATCAAAGCTCCAAACTCAAAAGTGCTTACCACCAAACAAAGAGGTCATCTACGTAAATATGCAAACGACTACCTTCTTTTTGGAGGTATTCCAGATGCTTTAAAATACAAACAGCTAGAAATTCACAAAACACTCTACGACGATGTTTTATATCGTGACATAGCCACCAGATACAAACTAGACAGCACAAAAAACCTAAAGGAACTATCCTTTTATTTAATCAGCAACATCTCCAATCTTATTTCCTTTAACAAGCTCAAACAACTGCTTAAACTTGGCAGTGTCAACACCATTAAAAGTTATATAGACTATCTAGAAAACAGTTGGTTGTTTTTTGTGCTCAACAAATACGCCTACTCCGTTAAAGAACAACAAATAGCTGCCAAAAAAATATACAGCATCGACACTGGCCTCACCAACTCAATTGGTTTTGATTTTTCCCAAAATAAAGGCAAACTAATGGAAAACATCGTTTATCTTCAATTACGAAAAAAATATCAACACATCTACTACTACAGAACCGTCCAAGGCTACGAGGTTGATTTCTTTTTACCTAAAGACAATACTTTCATCCAAGTTTCACAACACCTTAATTCAAAAGAGACCCAAGAGCGAGAAACAAGGTCAATTATTGCCGCCACCCAAGAACAAGGAAAAGCTAAAAATCTCATCATTATCACCGAAAGCGAAAAAAGCACCATCACTAAAAATGACTTGCAAATCAAAATAATTCCTCTATATCAATGGCTACTAGAAATCTAAAAATCATGCTAAAATAAATCCATGCTCAAAAAACTCCTCCCCTCCCTACTTACCATCGCCTTCCTTTTTCTTTCCTTTCTACCTCTACTCACCCCCTCCATCACTCATGCCACCGACTGGAGCACCGTTCTTCCTGGCGAAGACCCCGTCAACGAAGATCGCTACGACTTCTGTCGTCGTCGTCAAGGCAACCAAATGAATTTAGAAACTTGGTACTCAGGTAAATGCGACCCAAACGGAAATACTTTTTCAGGCGACCAAGTAGGCTTTTCAGACATTATAATTCTAGACATCTTTGAAAGAGTTAACGGTGAAGACGACGGCTCAACCTCTCTCGTAGAAAAATTAAGAGATCTAGTCACCTTCCACGAATCGATCTTCACTCCCTCATTAAACAAAAACATAGCTGAATCAGCCAATAAACTCAAAAAAAACAACCTACTTAGCCAAGCCGCTACTCTCCTTGGCACCACACTCTCTACTCCACCCGCATCATCCGTCAATTACATCGCCAGTGTAAAACAAAATCTAAACAATAAAAAAATTGTTCCAGAAGCAATTGCCGCAAACGAAGGTTTTGGTTTTCAAGGATTTGTCCCCGTTCTCCCCGTCTGGAAAGCTTTCAGAAACATTGCCTATCTCGTATTCGTTGTTTTCTTTATTGTCATGGGTTTCGCCATTATGTTTAGAGCCAAAATTAATTCCCAAACCGTCATCAGCATACAAACCCTTCTGCCCAAAATCATCGCTCTGCTTTTACTCATCACTTTCTCCTACGCCATTGTGGGGTTAATGATTGACTTAATGTATGTTGTTTTTTACCTTATTATCAACTCCTTTACTCTATACGAGGTTATCAGAAAAGGTGTAATTTTTGACCAACCAATAGGTGTACTTTTAGCCTCTGGTCAATGGGGTTTGTTTGGCTCCATGATTATTCATCAAATTGTAGCCCTTACAATCATCCCTTCAGCAATTTATGCCGCCATTTTTGGCCTCCCTCTTGGTATCACTGCAGCCATAGATGCCATGATGAGTGTTACTGGAATAGGATTAATAATCAGACTTATTCTAATGTTCGCTATTCTCTATACTTTCTTCAAACTTTTTACAAAGCTCTTAGGTGCTTATATCAACATCGTCATCCAATTAATATTTGCCCCCATCATCTTACTTGGCGGAGTTTTTCCAGGCTCAACAACTATCGGCAACTGGTTTAGAAATCTGCTAGCCAACATGTCAGTTTTCCCTACTACTATGACCTTATTACTTCTATCCTTTATTTTCATGGTTCAACCACTCATCAACCTACCCTTAATAGGACCTCTTTTTGGCATCCTAGGTGCTGGTGATTTGGTTACTGGTAGCTCCATAGGCTCAGGCCTTCTCAACGCTCCATTAATCTTTGCCTGGGAACCAGGTGCAGCCAACGTCCTGGCTCTTATAGGCATTGGACTACTCTTAATGGCTAGCAAGTACATAGACATCATCAAAGATGCCCTCAAAGTACCTCCATTCAAACACGGCACCGCTCTCGGCGAAGCCCTAACGTTTGGCAAAAATACAACTCTCTGGCCAGTTAAACAAGCTGCAAATATTGCCATTCCTCTAGCTAAAAAGAAACTAGGTCTAACATCCTAACTGCTCCACAAATCAGATTTTTACAATCCTTTAATAATACCACCCAATACATCCAGTAGACTCCCCATCACTTGTTTTTTTGTTTCTCTCTTTTTTGTTTCTCCAAGCAAGAATTGATATCCCTTTTCAAATTTGTTAAAGTTGGCCAAACCATCAGGAGTTCTCTGATCAAAGTATGAGCCCGCAGCAGGGTTAATTGAAGACATTATTGCGTTATGCATGTCCTCCATCATTTTTGGTTGAACCCACCTGTCCACTCCCCTATCATCTTTTATTTTACTCATTAAAGGATTTTTCACACTAAATTCCCAAAAAATATCACGAGCAATCTCTGTTTTGGCATTCAAAACTTCTTCTATACTCAATACTCTTTTAGAAGACAGGGCAAAAAGTTTTCCATTTATTCCAGAGAAAAAATCTGGATTAGTAAAGTCTCTTGGTGTTAACTCTTTAAGTTTTTCAATAAATTCAAGTACAATACTTCCCATCACTATTCCCTCATCTGCCATCACACTAGGAGAGTTGTTTAACTTTCTCCAATTCATACCAGTAAAAAAATGTCCTTCTCTAGCCAAACCTAACCCACTTACCTCATCAGAACCTCTTTCTAATTTTACATAATCCCACGAGGGTCGAGCTAATCTAGGTAACTCACCAACAAAGACACCCTTTATGGTCTTGTCGTCAGGATCAAGATCTGATTTAACCAACAATCTCATTAAACCTACTTGCTTACCTCTAAACCTGGCTTGAAACTCTCTCCACTCACCAAACGCAGTTAATCTATTCAAATGAAACGAATAATTACCTTCTCTGTTGAAATAATCTACCACATCACTAGCTTGCATAAACTGCCAAGCTAAGTTTTCAGCATCATCAGCCAGTATCCCTCCACCAATTTCCTCTCTCACCTTAGCTCTAATGTCTGCTATCAACCCCTTAGAGGGTGACGAAATAGAAAAAAAATTACTATCAATAACCTCTCCTACATCATTATAATTTTTACTAAACCTATCTCTACCCAAATCGTTAATCAAATCTTCTCGTCTCTTTTCTCCACAATCAACATATGTCTTTATAGCCCTCTCAACCATACCCAACAGTTTTTTACTTTCTCCATTAAGTTCTCCTAATTTTGCAATAGTTACATAATCATCATAGTCAATATTAGACCAACCTCCTCCCTTCATCCGATCAATTCTAGTTCCATAATCATTTGCAACCGTCAATCTGTCAAAATAACAATTCTGAATATTTACCCTGGCTCTAAGCTCTGCCAAAAGCTTTTCTTGTAAATCCAGGTGAGCTTCTGGAAACTTAGATGCAAACCTCCTTGATGCCTCAGGTATTACCAATCCAATCTCCATCGCCACAGTTTCGGCTTTTACTTTGTCCGTCGCCATATTCAAAGTACTCAACATTCTTTCTCTAAATAATGTTATTAACTTTTCCTTATCATTTGGTAATTCCTCCACCTTAAACATCTTCTCTATTGCACTATTTCCATCTTTCTCTCCCTGTTCTCCCATTTTTCCCTCCACCGCCCCCACTCTTTCACCCAACTCATCCGCTAAAACCATGTTCCAATCCCCTCCAGCCTCCCAACCTCTATCCACCGCTATTCCCGCAGCCAAATCCAACAAACCCTCATCGTTAACATCAATCGACCGACCCCTCTTAGCTTTCATCTTCCAAACCCCTATCTGCTTTTGGGTTTCCTTGTCCCCAAACAATAAACTCACATAATCCTTTCTCGCTTCATCTGTCAATTCACCAAGCACTTTTATTTTTATCGCTTCAATCCACCACTGTTCCTCACCCATTATTTCTCTCGCCCCTCTCAACAATTCATCCTCCCTCCCCCTTGATATAACCAACAAACCCATCATTCGTCGACAAGAATCCTCAGTTGTCTCTCCTTCCCTTGTATCTAGTAAAAAAGCATTGGCCCAATAATCTTCATCTCGTCTCACAAACTTATCCAATTCCATCAACCCTTCCGCAATCTCTCTTGCTTCCGCTGGTGTGGGGTCAGGCAAAGGTGCCGCACAACTTCCACAATACTGTGATCCTTCCTTATCCCCAATTCTACTAAAAGTTCTACAAAATTTACATTGCACATATTCTCCTTCAACAAACTTTCTTAACTTTTCACTCAACGACTCTCCATCAGAGGCTTTCTTTTCCTTCAAACTAAATTCCTCCACCAATGCATCTAATTCTTTTGGCTCCTCCGCTAACGATCTAGTTACAATTCTCTTATCATTTTCCTCTGTTTCTGCAGGCATAACAAATATCTAACCTATAACAACCCCATTCTATCATCTTTCTTCAAAATTATCTAACCCCACTTAAATTTATCACAAATCCGCAAAAATAATTACACCTCCTCACACCACCCCAACTTACATCAACGATCGTTCACTTAATTTGGGAAACTCACCACTCTCTTCATTAATTTCTCCCACAAATAATTACACCTCAGGCTCATAATTTATGTAAATTTGCAATACAATTGCAAATTTACATAAGTCACACATCTTCACTTCCTAACCACCCAACTGTATTTTAATAAGTTGATTTAACTCACCAATCAACTTATCTTTCACCCAAACTTTCTGTTTCACACTCAACAACTCCCCCATACCTTGTAACAAACTCTCTCCTCTTTTCTTATTAACTCTCTCTAGCACCTTCTTGTAAAGCTGTTTTTGTGTCAACCCAATCTTCTCTTTTATCAAATCATAATTAATCTCCATCGATTCAGATAAACTTAAAAAATACCAAACATCAAACACGTCTCTACTAGCAAACTTTTTTCTATCCACCAAAGCCATTAACTTGTTAGCCATCATATCCACCAACACCATCACCGGAACGTTTACTCCATAAAACGGTTTATTTTCGAACCTACTTAAAGATTTTCTCTTTGATATCTCAATCTTAATCTGCCTATCTCCTTTTTTATAGCTCAATAACCAAAACAAAGTAAATCGTTTATCCGAT
>JAHITH010000025.1 GCA_018817845.1 Patescibacteria group bacterium | reverse complement strand
GTTTTGTCCCCGATGATTCATAGCGAAAAGGTAACTTGTATTCCTGATTTTCAAACTGATGTGTTACTTGGGCGTCAATATAGAATTCATCTCCTTTTTTTTCTTTTCGTATATCAAACGCCTCGAAACCAAGATCAAAACGCGCCAACAATTTCTCTGCCTCGCTTTTGTGTGACTTGTTTTTATTAAAGAAGTTTAGCGCAGAAAATACGCGGTTAGTTTTGGGAGATAGCGAATCACCTGTCCAACCGGCCTCGATAACATTTGTTTTGACTTTTTGCCAAAATAAGCCAATTTTTTCGCTTTTTTCGTGATTTAATCGCATTCCTATACCTATTACACTGGCATTGGTGCGAAGTAATTTTTCGAAACCTTTAGGTAGAGAGAAATTATTGTTCATCAGACGATACTTTTTAGATTCTTCTTCCCACTGACGCAAAAATAAGGTTTTTGTCGTGGTTTTCTCTTTGCTTTTGTTTTTGACTTTCAAGTCCTCTTTTAAAATTTTCTTTGAGTCAAGGATGAAACTGTATGTGTAAATGTCGCCATCCATTTCAAATTTTACTGAAGTCTCAATCGGTTTATTCTTTAGCTGAGGGAATAAGAAAGGTAGGACTGGAATCGGAGCTGATGGTTCAATGTCAAATGAATTAACAATCAACCATTTAAAAAATGGCAGAACTTTAAGTAGATTGGTTTTTCCAGAAGCATTTGGGCCAATAACGGTTTCTACTTTTGAAAGACGAGTTCCTGAAGAAGTTGTATAGTAACCGTAACTTTTGGGTGTTTTATCATTGACTAAAAAGTCTACTGTATTTTCTCCTGCAAATGAATAAAAGTTTTTACACGAAAATGAGTGAATCATGTTTTTATAATATTTTAATATACAAGCAGTATATCTTAAACGTCTCCGGTTGTCAATATCATACAATTAATTGTATGAATACGGCTTCTGTACATATTTTACGGGTCTATTTGATTAATTTTCATTCGCGAAGCGAAATTTTGCACAACTAGTGGGGGGGGCGGGAATGACGATTTAGGTTTTGATGGAGACGAGGAAGACGGAGTTGGTGTTTTTGATTTTTTTTATTATTAATATGACCAATATTAATAGAGTGGTCAGTATGGCTACGAGTGCTTGAGGTTGGAGAATGGGTTTGATGCTTACGGGCAGGGTGTACTGGTCACCGGCAATTTCTACAGTTACTGTTTTGGTTGATTTTCCTACGATTGGTCTGGAATTTAGATTGATTTCCATTTCTTGATGAGATAAAGGAGGAATGTTAAGTTTTGCCGTACCAGAGGGGTTTTTAATGTTTACTATTAACACATTCCCCCTTTGTTCCTTTATTTCCACCTGGATATTGGCTGGGGGGAATTCTATCGGGTCGGTTTCCTTTACATTTACGTCCTTGGTAGTTTTTTCTGGATTTTTGTAAAAACCTGCCGGTAGAGGAGGGGTGGTATCTTGGCCGTGAATGACAAAGGCGATGTGGTTTAGGTCTAGCTTATTAAAGTAGTCTACCCCGTTGGTGGTGTTGGTCCAGGTTGGGTCTACTTGTATCCAAGTATTTTTTTCTTTGTCGAAGTATTCTGGCCAAGCGTGAAGTACGTCTTTTGACAGGCTTAGGGGTTTTAATTTTTCGTTTTCAGATATGGCAAAACCTTGAATTTCTCTGGCGGGAATACTATTTTTTCTGGCTAAAGCAACAAAAAGATCGGTAAAGTTGGTGCAGATGGCCTGGGTGGGGTGTTGTAAAGAAAATGAGGCGGTTTGCCTAGATAGTGGATCTTTTTCAATAAGAGAGTAGTTGTAAACCAAAGAGTCGGTGACGAAATTAAAAATTTGCTGGGGGTCTTTTAGTTCTCCTACATTTATTTTTTGAAACTCTTGGGAGTTGTAGTCCCAGGTTTTGGTTGGTTCTAAATATTTGGACAGGTCTGGAGTGCCGATTTCTGATTTGGGGGTGAATTGTAGCTTAATTATTTGTTTTAGATCAATGCTTAGTTTCTGCTTGGGTTTTAGGGTGTAAACGGCTAGCCAGTTGCCGTCGGGATCTACGGTGATGTTGTCTGGTTTGGGGTCGATGTTTTTAATTAATACTTCTTGGTAACTGGTGTTGGGTGGTAGGGCAATTGTTTTTTTATTGTTTGAGTTGAGCTCGTTTTCTAGATAGTAACTGGTGTTTAGTTCAAAAAACTGTTCACTGCCAAAGAGGGCGGAGATGGGTTTGTTGGCCAAAGAGTGGGATGAAAAGGTGTATATATTGTTTGTTATTTTGGTTGGCTTGGGGTCTACAAAAACTAGTTTGGGGAAGTTGGGGGGAATTTGCAGGTTGACGGTTAGGTTATTTATACTCTCGTTGGTGGTTATTTTGGGTATGTTTATTTCCCAAACCGAACCTGTTTTAGTGGCTATGTCGTGGGTGTTGTATTCTATGGAGAAGGTGTGGGTTTTATCTACTCCTACGATTTTATTTATGAAGGGAAAGTTTATGTTGGTAATGTTGTTGGTTAAGACTATGTCTGGGTCTATTGGGGTGGTGAAGTCTTTAACCTTGAGGTTTTCTATGTTGGTGTGACTAACGCTAAGGCTGAACTCGGTGGCGTAGACTCTGGAAAGATTATTGGTTTGGCTGATTTGGTACTTTACGTTAGTCAGGCCGGTGGTGTTTACCTGGTAGGTTATTTTGTAATCGGTAGTGAACTGGCTAAGGGCGGTGGCTGGTTTAGCGGTTAGCAAGAAAACTAGACATAAAAAAATTATTCTGCGCATTGAATGAGAGTATAGCAGAGCATAAAAAAACCCTCACACGAGAATTGTGTGAGGGGTGGGAAGTTACTTGATAGCCTAATTTATGGCTTCTTCCGGAAAAAACAAATCGCCATTTGCTTGGTGGATGATGTCATAATTCCCTGGGACCAAGGACAATTGGTCCCCGATGGCGGAATTTTTGGGATATGGCAGGCAGATGCTTAGGTTGAGCCCCGCCTCTTTAAAAAGCCTGGCAATATCTTTGAACTCCCATTTTGTGATCGTAGACGTGATGGTCAAGCTGACAATTTGTCGACCATTTTGAACTACGATGTTGTTGACGGGAGGTGGGAGGAACCCCCGTATTGTTTCGACCCCTATTGTTCTCTTTCTGATCTTTTTGGTCATTTTTGCCCACCTCCTTGGGGGCATCAGTTTGAATGGGAATGTGCGCCCCGCACCAGTCGGTGCAGGGTAGGTATTAGTTAGATACAAGGGGGATTATAATATTATGGGATTGGAATGTCAAGGTGGGCTTGTTTTTTATCATTTCTGCTCCATTTGTCATCCCGACCGAGTCTTTCTCCTCTTGTCATCCCGACCGAGTCGGCGAGTGGAGGGATCCCTCTCAACAGTAAAGCCTATCAATAAACCACATAACTACTTCATTGTAAAATTATCAGCTGAAAGGGATCCCTCTATTCCGTCCTCGATCAGAATCGAGACTCCAATCGAGATGACAGGAAAGAATGGATCCCCGCCTGCCCAGCCAAAGGCGGACACGGCGCGGGGATGACGATGGGTGCGTGGGATGACGAGGAACAGAAAGGCCTGTCCTTTCTGGAATGTCAAGGGTCGGACCCTTGTCATTGGGGTTGAGGCTGAGGAGAAACGTCATTCTGGGGACGGAGCGAAGCGGAGGACTCCGGAATCGAAATGGACAGATTCTGGGCAAGCCAGAATGACATGATGAGATGGTCTGATATATTAAGTGGGGACTGTCCCCTTTTATCCTGCCTGGGGAAAATTGGGTGTTGACTTTGGGTATTGTTTGGTATAAAAATGACTAAGGATTATTAAATCCTGGTCATTCTGAGCGAAGTCGAAGGATCTAAGGACAGATGCTGAAATAAATTCAGCATGACGGGGGTTTTTAGATTTAGGTTAATAACCTGCTTGGTTAGCCCATTGAAGTAAGGCCTTGTGTTTTGGTTTTAAATCAAACCTTTCTTCTTTGGACTGACTATAGACACTGAGTTCAATTTGTGGAATTTTTTGTGGAGTTGATTGAGGTTGGTCGTTTTGGATTGGTGGTATTTCACTATCTCGGTCAAGATTTAATAAGATTTTTTTTAGTGGAAGTGCCCAGTAAAGATGGTGTGGATCTTCGGCATTACGCATCCTTTTTAGAATTAAAGGGATAGCTTCCTCGTCCATACGAATGATTTCCCTGGGTAAAGCCGCTATAATATGAGTAAGTTGAGTCTTTTGGTCCACAATAATTAGCCACTTTTCAGCTGATTCATCAAAGACTGCTTCTGAGTCTGATCCTTTTCGTTCCATGAAGTAATTTTAGCATAATGAGGAAGGAAAAGATGCGGTCGCCAAAGGCGACCTAGACTCTTCACCCGATTCTCCGAATCGAGGATCAGAATGACCGAGAAGAACCAGGCGTGACCTGCGGGGATGAGCCTGTATCGAAACGTCATTCTGGGGACGAGTCTGCGAGGACTTCGGAATCGATTCTGGGTGCGTTTAGGACTCACTTACCAGAATGACGGAGGGGGAATCGGGATGATGAGGAGAGATGATTTGATAATATTGGTTAAATATGATATTATGAGTTAGTTTTTAAATTCAAGTTCTTTAAAAAAAAGGAGATAAAAGTGACGTATACAAAAGAATTTGTTTTATTGCCAGAAGGGGAGGCTCTGTGTATGATTGTGGGGAGTGAAAATAGACCCACTCTTCAGTACACAGATGATTTGTATCAGGAAGCACGAAAGGATTTTCCTGGCTTAATGCGTACACACGCCAAGATTGTTTCTTACCCTGATTCAGGGTGGTCACCATTAACGGGAATTAAGTTTTATTGCCCAATTGATATGGTTCCCTCTGATTATATTGAGGTGACCAAGCCTAGATAAAAACTAAACTCGTATCGAGACCCAATAAAGAATCTCATTGTTACACCACCCTGCGAGGCTTTTTTAACGCCTTGCAGGGTTTTTTTATTAGGCGTGACCTGCGGGGATGAGGCTGAGGAGAAACGTCATTCTGGGGACGAGTCTGCGAGGACTCCGGAATCGATTCTGGATGCGTTCGAGGACTCACTTACCAGAATGACATGGTGAGCAGGGGTACGACCCTCCCTCGGCTCGATCGGATTCCACATCGGAAGAGCTCGCACAAGAATGCAATCACTCAAG
>JAHITH010000024.1 GCA_018817845.1 Patescibacteria group bacterium | reverse complement strand
TTTTTCTAAAGGGTTTACCCCGGCAAGTGTATTGATGGACACGATTACTGAGTTTCCCGGTAAGGATGAAAATACTCCGTATATTCCTAAAAATTACGACGGAGAGGAGCATGGCCCCCTGCACTTAAGAGATGCTTTGGCCAGTTCTATAAATATTCCGGCGGTTAAACTTTTGGCGTTGGTAGGAGTAGAATCAGTTTTGAGCCAGGCTTATAAAATGGGTATGACAAGTCTGGAACCAACCAGGGCTAATTTGAGTAGGTTGGGTTTGTCTCTGGCCTTAGGTGGTGGAGAAGTTAAGTTACTGGAGCTATCGTCTGCTTATGGAGCTTTTGCTAATGGTGGTTACAAGGTTGAACCTGGGTTTATATTGAAGGTTGAAGACGCCGATGGCGAGGTGTTGTTTGAGAAAAAAGAGGTTAAGAAATCTAGGGTAGTTGATGAAAAAATAGCTTATTTGATAAATTCTGTGTTATCTGACAACAACGCTAGATTAATTACTTTTGGTGAAAATTCTTATCTTAATTTAAGTAGTGGGAAGGTAGCGGTTAAGACTGGTACGACAAATGATATGAGGGACAACTGGACGGTGGGTTGGTCGAGTGATATTGTGGTGGGTGTGTGGGTGGGAAATAATGATAATTCACCTATGAAGAATGTGGCTAGTGGGGTGTCTGGGGCGGCGCCTATTTGGCGAAAACAGATGCTTGAGGTGTTGTCTTATTATCCTGCTAAGGCTTTTGTGGTCCCTGCGGGAGTAGTGCAAGTAGAGGTGGATAGAGTTTCTGGTTATCCAGCTCACGATGGTTTTGCCGCATACAAAGAATGGATAATTGAGGGAACTCTACCTACCGGAGAAGATAAAATTCATCAGCAAATGAAGGTATGTAAGAGTGATAATACTAGATTGGCTAATCCGGTTCAGGTAGTTCAGGGAAACTATGATGGTAAAGAGTTTATTGTTTTGAAAGAAAGTGATCCGTTGACCAATAAGAACCTGTGGCAATTGGGAATTGATGATTGGGTGTCTAAACAAGGAGATGATAAATATAGAGTGCCGACTGAGTATTGTGAGTCGGCCAGTGGGCTTGACGTGCAGATAATTAGTCCTAAGGATAGGTCGAGGATAGACAATGGTACGGTAGAGTTTAGGTTTGAGGTGACTAGTGAAAAGGAAATTGATTGGGTGAAGTTTTATTTAGATGGAGTAGAGGAAGAGAAGTTTACCAGTCAGCCATATATAAAGAAGATAGAAGATTTAAAAGATGGTCAGTATAAGGTAAAGGTTGTGGCGAGAAACAAAGCTGGTGTAGAGGCTGATAGGACTCATGAGTTTGGGGTGAATGAGGATTGGCATGAGCCAATTCCTGAGCCTACTCCTACACCGTCGCTTTGAGAAGCTTGGTTTTTAGCTGGTTGACTTGTTTTTGGGTTAGGCTTTTTTTAGGGTGGCTGAAATGGAGTTTAAAGGTGTGTTTGTTGTTATAACTTTCTTGGTAGACTACCTTGGTAATTAACTTGCTGGTGGATTTAATTTTTTTGATTAAGTCCCCTATCGGTTGGTTGGAAGAAACGGTAAGGTCTTCAATAACTGGAGGATATTTAGATAAAGGTTTGCCGTGGTGAATTGAGGAACTAAGGGTGGAAATAACAGAAACGTCTAGGTTAGAGATGAATATCTCCCCCGTGAGTTCAAAATTATTTTGAACCTGGGGACTTGGTTTGCCGATTAACCCCAGATACTTATTTCCTGAATAAATATGGGCGCTGGAGTTTATGTTCCAGATAAGAGAGTCGTGATCAAGTGGTTTAAATTTCAAATTTTTTATATTTAATTTTTGCATGAGAGACTCTACGAGACCTTTGTGGTGTCTAAAATCAATTTGGTTTGTGGTCATGGTAAGGATTGGTTTTTCTTCCGGTAGATCTTTTTCACCTCTGGGTAGATATATATTGGCTAATTCAAATAAGTAAAGTGGTTCTTTTTGCTGGTCTTGATTGTCTTTAGTGTTTTGAAGTAGACTGGGTATTAAGCTTCGTCTTAAATACTCGTGTTGATTACTTAATGGGTTTGTAAGTTTTAAACTTGGATTTATATCCATTTTGGCTTTGGCAAATAACTGTTTAGAAACCAAAGAAGGGTTGTAGATTTCTGTGAAACTTAAGGAAGATAGTTTATGTTTTAATTTCTTTTCTGTTTCTAAAACTTTTTCTGGCGTGGTGTTTTCAAGCATACTGGTGGGTAAGATGGATGGTAAACGGAAGTAGCCATAAATTCTAATGATTTCTTCTGCAAGGTCTTGCTTAATTTTAATGTCGTGAGTTCGCCAGCTGGGTACTTGGCAGATAAGTTTGTTTTTTGTGGGACTAGTAATTTTAAAACCCAGATCGGTAAGGATGTTTATAACTACTTGTTTTTTTAAGGTAATACCGGCAAATTTATTGAGCCAGTTAAGACTTAAGTTAACGGAGTGGGCTTTGAAAGGTTGAGGATAAATGTCTAATAAGTTGCTGGAAATTGCGCCTCCGGCACGCATTTGAATTAGTTTTGTACCGGCGATTAGAACGGGTAGGACTAGCTCTGGGTCAGGAGATTTTTCGAATATCTGACTGGCTAAGGTTCTTTGTTGGGTGTAGAGCGAGGTTTTTCTGATACGTTTTGGCTCGTAAGTTTGAACGAAAAGTAAAACGTTTTTGGTGTTTTTATCTATGTGGCTTAGTCCCCCACCCATGATGCCGCAGAGGTCTATTAGATTTCCTTGGCCGTCTTCTATAACGATGTCGCCCCCGTTTAGAGTGTGGGTTTTGTTGTCTAGGGTGAGGATTTTTTCTCCTGGCCTACTCTCCCTAACTATCATGGTTTTACCCTTGATCTTGTCTAGGTCAAATACGTGAACCGGTTGGCCATACTTAAGAGTGAGTTCGTTGGAGATATCAATAATATTATTAAGGGGTCGCAATCCTGAGTTTGTAAGAATTTTTTGTAGGCTTTTTGGTGAGGGTTTTACGGTAATGTTTTTTAAAGCAATGCAAGTGAATCTTTGTACTAGATCTTGATTTTTTATAGTTAATTTTATTGGTGGGTTTTTGGGTAGTACCCCAAGATCTTTTTTTGTTAAGTCGTAGGGATTGTCTAAAAGTTTTGCTCGGTAACCAAACTGAGGCAGTATGCTAACGGCTTCTCTGGCAATACCAAAGGCAGAGATTGAGTCTATTCTGTTGGTGATTACCTCTACATCGTAGATGGTGTCAGCAGAAACTTTGTGGAGTCTGTCTACGGTTGGTCCGCAAAGACTTAAGGCGTGGGCAATTCTTTTTGGAGTTGCATTGGTTTTCAAGAACTGGCTAAGAAGTTGGTGGCTAAGTTTGATATCCATGGTTTTAAAATTGATTTAAAAATCTAAGGTCTGTTTGGTACAGATTTCTTAGGTTGTTGCTAACCTTATGTTTCATCATTATGGCTCGTTCTATTCCCCAACCAAAGGCAAAACCAGAGTATTTATTGGGGTTCAACCGGCCATTTTTTAGAACTTGGGGATGAACCATGCCGGCTCCACCAAGCTCTAACCAGCCAGCTTTACAGACGGGGCAAGTTTTTTTTAGTCTTTGACCTGTTCCATTACAGATTGAACAACTGATGTCTACCTCGAATGAAGGTTCGGTAAACTGAAAGTGGTGAGGTCTTAACCTGATTTTGCTGTTTGGGCCAAAATAGTGTCTGGCAAAGTAGTTGGAGACGCCGATTAAGTGGGTGATGTTTATGTCTTTGTCTATCATTAAGCCCTCGAACTGGTGGAACATGGGAGAATGGGTGTTTGAAGCTTGCCTTCTGTAGGTTTTGCCGATGTTTATCATTTTAATTGGTGGGGTTTTGACCCGTTCCATTTCTCTTAGTTGACCATTGGAGGTGTGGGCGGTTAGAACGGTATTTTGGTTTATATAGAAGGTTTCTTGGTCGTCTCTGCCCGGGTGGTCTTTGGGGATGTTTAGACCTTCGGCGTAGTACCAGTCGGTGTCTACTTCTGGGTATCTGCGTCTAACAAAGCCTAAGGATTTAAATATTTCTTCAATTTCCTCGATCCCTTGTGTTAAAAGATGTAAGTGGCCCTGTTGGGGCTTAATACCCGGCATGGTGACGTCGATCTTCTTTTTAGGTTTTAGGTTAAGTAGTTTTTGTTTAGTTTTGTTGATTTTTTCTTCGATCTCGTTTTTTAGTTGATTTAAGTCCTTACCGTAAACAGCCTTTTCTTTAGGGGAAAGAGATTGGAAGAGTTTGTTTACTTGTCCTTTGCGGCCCAAGTATTTGACCCTAATAGGTTCAAGATTATCTAGATTTTTAAGAGAAACTAGATCTTTATTTAGTTGGTTTTGTATCTGGTTTATTTTTTGTTTCATGGGTCAGATTTAGAATGGCTTTAAAGGCTTTGGGTTGGTGGATGATTATCTCTGAAAGCGATTTTCTGTTTAAATTAATTCCCCTTTGATTTAGGAGGTTGATGAATTTTGAGTATGATGGGGCTTCTGGGTGTTGTTTTAGGCTGGCGTTGATTCTGGTAATCCAGAGCTTGCGCATCTGACCGCCTCTTTTTTTTCTACCCTGAAAAGAGTACTCACCGGCGTGGAGAACGGCTTCGTGAGCTACCTTGAAAAGGCGGTTTTTGGTCATTCTGTACCCTTTGGCGAGTTTTAAGACTTTTTTGTGGGCTTTTCTTCTGGTGATTCCTGTTTTTGTTCTTGGCA
>JAHITH010000023.1 GCA_018817845.1 Patescibacteria group bacterium | reverse complement strand
TAAGGACCGCAAAAACCCTTACTCTGCAGAAGACTTCATAAAATACCTAATTGATCTAAAAAATAAGTTCGGCCATATCTTACTAGAAGACCCGTTAGACCAAGACAGCTGGGCAGACTGGACCGCCTTAACCAGTCTAATTGGCCAGAATACACTAATCGTAGGGGACGATCTTATTTCCACCCATTCGTCTCTTCTTAAAAAAGCCATTACAAAAAAGGCCTGCAACGCTGTTATTATAAAACCCAATCAGGTTGGCACCATCTCCGAAGCCGTTTCTGTAGTCAAAATGGCTAAAGCCAACAATATAGCCTGCGTTGTTTCTCATCGTTCCGGAGACACCAACGAAGACTTCTTAGCAGACTTCGCCGTTGGGGTTGGCGCCGACTACGTTAAGTTTGGTGCACCAGTCAGAGGCGAGCGAACCATAAAATACAACCGCCTTTCCTTAATTCACGACTACCTTACACTCTCTTCTCCTTCGAAAGCCGCCACAACAACACCAACTCTCCTTTAACTCCTTTTTCTTTAATTTTTTCCATTACCCCACTGGCCGTTCCCCTAATAACTTCCTCAAACTTTTTTGTTAACTCCCTGGCAATCACCACTTCCACATCACCAAAATTAGCCAAAATCTCGTCCAGCGTTTTATATACACTTCTAGCCGGTTCGTAAATCGCCAAAGTTAATCCAAGAGCAGAAAAGGACTTAGACGCTTCCCAGTACCTTTCTCGTTTAGACTTCTTTTTGGGCAAAAACCCCAAAAATAACACCTTGTCAGACGATAAACCAGATAAACACAGAGCCGTTGTCACCGCGCTTGGCCCCGGTGCGCAAGTAACCGTCCCACCCATCTCAATTACCTGCTTCACCAATCTAAATCCAGGGTCAGATATCGTCGGCATACCTGCATCCGTAACCAAAATCGCCTCATCAAAAGCTTGAATTTCTCCAATCAGTTCCGGTACCTTTTTCTTCTCGTTAAAATCGTTTATTACCACCAATTTTCCCAAATACTCTCCCGTTAGATAACCTAAACTTTTAAGTTTCAGCCACAATTTCCTAAACACCCTAGTATCTTCACAGATCACCAATTTAGCTTCTTGCAAAGCCCTAATGGCTCTCAAACTTATATCTTCAATATTACCTAAGGGTAGTCCCACCAACAAAAGCTTCATTTTAGTATTTTCTTACCACCCCAACACACTTACCTTGAATCTCCACGTTAGTTGCAAAAATAGGGGACATCGATGAGTTCGCCGGCTCCAACCTAACCCTAGTTTTTTCTCTAAAAAATCTTTTCAAAGTTGCCAGTCCGTTTTCCAATAAAGCCACTACAATATCGCCATTACTAACGTCATCAATAGAAATCTCTTCCATAATTACATAATCTCTGTCAAATATTCCTTCTTCTATCATAGAATCACCCTTTACCTGTAGACAAAACGATCTTTTCTTGCTACTTACCATGCTGGGCGGAATTCTAAAACTGGCGTCTGGATCGGTATGTGGCTCAATTGGCTTGCCTGCGGCAATAAATCCCATTATTGGCAGTTCCAAGGTATTAAGTTGTGATATTTTATCGTCAATAATCTCCAGACCCCGTACTGCACCCTCGAACTTTTTAATTACCTTTTTTTTCACCAATGCCTGCAAATGCTCATGCACCGTAGCCAAACTAGAAACGCCAAGCGCATCGGCAATTTCTTGTAGGGTAGGTGAATAGCCGTTTCTTTGAATAAACTGCCTAACAAAATCTACAATTTGTCTTTGCCTTCTGTATAAAGTTACCGCCATACTCTATTTTTATACCAAACAATACCCAAAGTCAACACCCACTTTCCCCCAGGCAGGATTTCTCATCGGACGGCTCTTGCCGCTTGAGTGATTGCATTCTTGTGCGAGCTCTTCCGATGTGGAATCCGATCGAGCCGAGGGAGGGTCGTACCCCTGCTCACCATGTCATTCTGGTAAGTGAGTCCTGAACGCACCCAGAATCGATTCCGGAGTCCTCCGCTTCGCTCCGTCCCCAGAATGACGTTTCTCCTCAGCCTCAACCCGCGGGGTCACGCCTAACAAAAAAAACCCTGCAAGGCATTAAAAAAGCCTCGCAGGGTGGTATAAAAAAATGAGATTCTCGTGGGCCTACTAGGTCTTTTCTCGGCCATCTCGTCGACACTTGTACCCACGAGGGACCAGGTCTGGATGGCAATAAAACTCAATTTCAACCAGGCGCGACTGCTCCTGGTCATCATAGAAAACAACCATAACGTCTTCACGCGCTAAATTAGGAAAATCCTTTCGTGCTTCTTGATAAAGATTTTCCAAGTGTTGCAGGGACCGTCTATTTTTACCAAAAGAAACCATGCACAGTGCATCCCTTCTTGACAAAAAACGAAATTCTTTTGTATACGTCACTTTTATCT
>JAHITH010000003.1 GCA_018817845.1 Patescibacteria group bacterium | reverse complement strand
CGGTGTGCCAGAATCGGTCGCCAAAGAAGCCTTTAGGCTAGCCGGCCACAAAATATCATTAAAAACCAAATTTATAACTAAATAATGGCAACTAAAAAAAAGAAAAATACCAAGAAAGCACCAAGCTCACTAGCCGAGCTAAGAAAAAAATATACAATGACCAGAATTAATATTAAAGCCGGTAGAGAAAAAACACCAACGCCCATAAAAAAATTAAAAAACAAATAGCCCAATTACTAACCAAGCAACCAACCAATAATTAATCGTCATTCCTGCGTAGGCAGGAATCTATACAAATAAAACTATGAAAAAGAAATTAACAGGAACCGTTAAAAAAGCAGCCATGACAAAAAGCGCCGTAGTAACGGTTAATCGTATTGTGGTTCACCCCAAATACAAAAAACGCACCAAAAAAACCAGAAGTTACATCGTTCACAATGAACTAAAAGCCAAAGCGGGCGATAAAGTTCAGATAGAAGAAATAAAACCCATGAGTCGCCACAAACGTTTTTCAATTATCAAAATTATTAAATAAATGATTCAGCTTCGCTCAAACTTACTAGTTGCAGACAACTCAGGGGCCAAAAAAATCAAAGTAATTTTGGTTCACGGCGGTTCCAGAAGAAGATTTGGATATATAGGCGACATCGTAACCGCCGCGGTTGAAGGCGCAGATCCACACGGTCAAGTAAAAGACAAAACCGTAGTCAAGGCCGTTATTGTGCGCACCAGAAAAGAAACAGCTCGTCCAGACGGCACTTACATTAGATTCGACGATAACGCCGCAGTCATCTTAGAGTCAATCGATTCTAAAGCCCCAATCGGTACCCGTATATTTGGACCAATTGCCAGAGAAATAAAAGACTTTGGGTTTGCCAAAATAGCTTCATTAGCCCCAGAAGTATTATAAAAAAATGTATAAATTTAAATTAAACGACCAAGTAAAGATAACCTCCGGCAAAGACAAGGGTCAAACCGGTAAAATAATTCAACTTCTTCCCAAAATGGACAAGGTAGTTGTAGAGGATAAAAATCTATACACCCGTCATATAAAGCCAGCCGCTGGTAAACCAGGTAGTAAGACCAAGCTTCCACGCCCAATTCCCACGGCCAACATAGCCATTATCTGCCCTAGTTGCCAAAAAACAACCAGAATAGGTTTCGACATTACCAAAAAACCAAAGCTAAGAATCTGTCGCCGCTGTGGTCAAGTAATTAAGTCTATAAAATGAAATCCGATCTAAAAAAGAAATACCAAGAGGTAATAAGACCAGCTCTTAAAAAGGAGCTAGGGCTATCTAGCGTAGAGGCTGTTCCCAAGATTACCAAAATTACCATAAACACCAGTTCCAGAGACTTCAAAAACGACAAAGATTTACTTAAAAAAACCAAAGAATGGATGTCTGCTATTTCCGGACAGGTTCCAATAGAAACCAAAGCCAAACTATCAGTTGCCAGTTTCGACCTACGTGAGGGAGATATTGTGGGTCTAAAAATTACTCTAAGGGGCAATCTAATGTATGACTTCTTCCAAAAGTTAGTTAACGTGGTCATGCCCAGGCTTAAAGACTTTCAGGGTGTAAGCCGTAAAAAAATAGACAATCAAGGTAACTATACCTTGGGATTAACCGAGCAAATCATCTTTCCAGAGGTGGATTATGATAAAATTAGCAAGGTGCAGGGGTTAGAAATTAGCATCACAACCTCTACCAAGGATCCTACTAAAGCGCTCGCGCTACTAGAAGCTCTTGGCATGCCCTTCGAAAAAGAAGAAAAAAAATAACATGGCAAAAAAAAGTAAAATCGCTAAATCAAAAAGGTTGGTAAACCACCCAACCAAAAACAGAAACCGCTGTCAACTATGTGGTAGACCCAGGGGCTTCATCCGTCTCTTTGGAGTTTGTCGCCTTTGTTTTAGAAAATTAGCTCAAAAAGGAGAGCTTCCAGGTGTATATAAATCAAGTAAATAAAATGGACCCAATTTCAGATCTTTTAACCATAATAAGAAACGGCTACAGCGCTAAAAAAGAAATAGTTTCGGTCAACTACTCTAAGGTAAAACATGCTTTGGTAAATACTCTCCGTGAAAACGGATACTTAGACGATATCAAAATTGAAGGAAAAAAAGAAATTGCAAACAAAAAACTAGTTATAACTCTTAAATACATAAACAACACCCCAGCCATTACCAGCATTAAGCGTATCAGCAAACCCAGTGTTAGAATCTATTCTTCTAGGCACAAGATTCCAACTTCACTTTCTGGTACCGGCATTACCATAATCTCTACCTCCAAAGGAGTAATGACAGACAAAAAAGCAAGAAAAGAAAAACTAGGTGGAGAAATTATTTGTAAAGTATATTAAATGAGTCGCATAGGCAGAAAACCCATCCATATATTAGAAGGTATTACTATCAATTTAGATAGAGATACGATCACAGCCAAAGGTCCAAAAGGCAGTCTTACCTGTTCTATACCCAGAAAAATTACCCTAAAACAAGAAGATGACCTAATCATAGTAGAAAGAAAAGATGATTTGCCCCAAACCAAAGCTTTACACGGACTAATCAGAAGCCTAGTTCAAAACATCATTATTGGAATTACTTCAGGTTACGAAAAAGAACTCCAATTAGTTGGTACGGGTTACCGTGTTGCTCCACATCCAGAAGGCATCTCTCTTACTCTTGGTTTCTCTCATCCCATTATCTTCAAAAAAATCGATGGCATCGAGATAAAACTAGAAGGCAACAATAAAATATTCGTATCCGGAATAGATAAACAGCTTGTGGGTCAGGTAGCCGCCAATATTAGAGCCTTAAGACCACCAGAAACTTACAAAGGTAAGGGTGTTCGTTACGCAGACGAAGAAGTACGAACAAAACCTGGAAAAACGGCTAAAGCAGCAATAACTTAAAAAATTATGAATAAAAAAAAGCTAACCATACTAAGAAACAAAAGAAAAGCTAGGGTAAGAGGCAAGCTTAAGGCTAAGTCCAGTCTTCCCAGGCTGGTTGTAACTAGGTCCCTAAAACACATCTCCGCTCAAGTTATTAATAGGCAAGGTGTGGTTCAGGCAGCCGTCACCTCTAAAAATCAGTCATTTAAGGGTAAGACCAAAACAGAGCAGGCTACAGAGATAGGTAAATTAATTGCCACCAAACTACTAAAAAAGGGAATTACTGCTGTTGTTCTTGATAGAGGTAGTTATAAATATCATGGTAGAATCAAGGCTCTAGCTGACGCAGTTATCAAAAAATAAAATATGGCAACCCAAGCAAACAACAAACCAAACTATCAACAAAGAGAACAATCGGATAATTTTGAGCAAGTTTTAGAAATTCGAAGAGTTAGTCAAAAAACCAAGGGTGGTAACAATATCTCCTTTTCTGCTCTTGTGGTTACAGGTGACAAAAAAGGTAAGGTGGGTTTGGGTCAAACCAAGGCTCCTAACGTGGCCGACGCTATCAAGAAATCTATTAGGCTAGCCAACAGAGATTCGGTTACAATTCCTGTGGTCAACGGCACCATTCCCTTCGAGACCAAAGCCAAGTTCAAAGCCGCCATGGTTCTTCTTAAACCAGCTCCAAAAGGTACGGGATTAATTGCTGGTGGGGCCGTTAGAACTATTGTAGAAGCCGCTGGTATAACCAACATCGTTACCAAAATGCTAGGTTCAAACAACAAATCAACTAGCGCCAAGGCCACCTTTACCGCTCTAAAACAAATAGAGTTGCTTAGTAGCAAATATAAAATAATGAATAAAAAATGAATTTATCAAACTTACCAAAAATAACTCAAAGACCCAAGAAACGCGTCGGTAGAGGCTACGGTTCTGGCAAAGGCGGTCACACCTCTGGTCGCGGTCAAAAAGGGCAAAAATCTAGAAGCAAAATTCCAATCTGGTTCGAAGGTGGTCAACT
>JAHITH010000022.1 GCA_018817845.1 Patescibacteria group bacterium | reverse complement strand
CTGATTGTGAGGTTTTGGCGCGATTAGCCAACTCTGTCTGCGATAATTTTAGCTCAAGCCTTTTTTTAATGACTGATTGGGCTAGTTGATAGCTGGCCTCTAGTTTTTGTGCCTCTGCTTGGAACTCTTTATTTTTTAGAAGTTTTTTTTCGTAATTATTCCATGAAGTGAGATATTTACTGTTTATCATAATTTTATTATATCAAATTTGATATAAATATCAAGACTTGATTTTTTGGAAGCGTTTTAAGGCGGTTTTTAGTTCTCTGAACGGGATGGACTGGGCTTTCTTTTTAAAAATATGAAGAAGAATAATTTTTTTAGATTCTTGAAAGGCGATTAATCTGATGGAATTTGTGCCTAGAATACGAATTTCGAATAAGGGTTTATGGGTTTTGAGAAATTTTATGTGAGGAGGCCCGGTGAGTGGGCCGAACTTTTTGATGAGTCGGATGGTGTTTCTGATTTTTGCTTGTGTAGTTTGAGGGAGTTTAGTTAAGAACTTGATTATGGAGTTGGTGTTGCCGGTTTGGAAATAGAATACTTGATATTTTTGGTCTGGTTTAGGCATTAAATAAAGTGTAGCAGGTTTGGGGAGGTGGGGAACTTTGCACTCCCGGTGTGGAAAGTTAGGAGGTGGCGAGGAGCTGGATATTTAATCCATGCGACGGAGTTTTTTATGGAGAACGTAGATAAGTTTCTGAGGAAGGAGGATAATGGCGATGGTTTGGGCAAGAACGGTGATGAGAGAGTTGAGTGAGGGTTTGTAATGGTGTTTAAAGACACCGTCTAGGCGGGCGCGCCAGATACGCCAGAAGGTAAACTTAGGATTGACAAGGGAGATGTTGGTGGAGTGTTCTCTATAAGAGAGGGTTGTTTGAGGGAGATTGGCAAACTGGCCATAGGGAGCAGAGGCAAAGAATAGACCGTAGTCTTCGGCGGGGGAGTATTTTTTATTGGAGTAGACAAAGTTTTTGGGTAGTAATTTTTTATTTATCATGATGGTGGGTTGTTGTAGGGGAACAGTTCTAAAGAGCATGTCTTTGATTTTTTTATCTTCTAGGGGAAAGGTTTTTTTGCCAATGTTTTTACCCTGTGGATTGATGATTTGACATTGACCACCAACGATGACGGTATTGGGATGTTGTCTTAAGTAATGGAGTTGAAGTTTTAACCGGTTTTTGTGCATGATGTCGTCGGCGTCTATGCGGGCTAAAAATTGCCCCGTGGCTTTTTTAACAGCACGATTGAAGGTGGGACTAACACCTAAGTTTGTAGAGTTTTGAGAGATTTTGATCCAAGGTTTGTTTTTAGCAAACTGTTGGAGAACGGTCCAAGAAGAGTCGGTGGAGCCGTCGTCTATGGCTATGAGCTGGATGGATTTAAGGGTTTGGGACTCGATACTTTTTAGACAAGTAAGGAGATATTTATCAGAATTATAAATAGGAAGAACGACGCTGACTAAGGATGTTAGATTAGGCATTAGCTAGAGTATAACCAAATTTGGGGAGGGGTGATTTGATTTGATACTTGTTTTGTAGGTGAAATAGACGAATGGTGATAAGCTCTGAAAGGGAGCTGATCGAGTCTTTTATTAGATTTACTTTGGTGCCTTTTTGGTCGGCCCAAGGGACGGATTTTTCTGCTATTGAGTAATTCAGTTTTTTGGCTAGAAATAGGATTTCGGCGTCGTAACCCCAGCGATTGATGAGGGATTTTGAAAAGATGTCGTTTTTGGCTATTTGACTGAAGGCTTTGAACCCACAGGTAAAGTCGGTAACTTGGACACCGAGAATAATTTGAGAGAGTTTGGTGAAGATTTTGCCTAAATTTTCTCTTATAAAAGGTTGGTGAATAGTGACGGTGGAGTGACCGTTTTTTCTGGTGCCGACGATGACGTCTGTACCCTTGTTTATTAAAGGAAGGAATTTTTTTATTTGGCTGGGGGTGGTAGCCATGTCTGCGTCGAGCATTAGAGTGTAGTCTGCTTGAGAGGCGAGCATACCTTTTTTAATGGCAAAACCTTTACCCATGTTTTTAGGATACGAAATGATTTTTTTGTTGAGTTTTAAGTGGGTATTTTTTAATATGTTTAGGGATTGGTCGGTGGAACCGTCGTTTACAAATATTACTTGGTCTAGTTTTAGTCCAGCAGAAACCTGCCACTTGTTGAGGGTGGAAAAGGTTTTACGAAGCCTTTTGGCTTCGTTGTAGACTGGAATGACTAAGGTTAGTGTTTTCATTTTTATTTTATAAATTAAGATACGGCTAGAAAGGTTACTAAATAAGGTGAATGATCGTTGAGGTAAGTTGGTAGTGGGGGGTATTTTTAAGGAATCAGATTGACAGGTTACACATCTGAAAAGATCACTAGAAAGTGACATTTCCGATGAGAAACCTTGCTTATTTTTTAATTTCTTAAAAATACCCCCAGCCAATTCTTAAAACATCTCACAGAAAGTGAGAAAAGAATTGACTGGGGTCTAGTAGATACCGGATGGATGGGCGAAGGGCCGTTATTTGGGTTGATTTTCCACAGGTGGAACGTTGACCCAAGAGCCAATTACGCCGTCGCCTTCGAGTTCCCAGTAGCTGTTCAGATAAAGGATGTCGATTTTCTTGGCATCAATCATTTGATACTGAGAACTTTGGGGAGTCTTTCCGCCATTGTCACACCAAAAAGTGGCAGCACCGACCATAAGTTTGGCAGGACCGCGCACCTGGTAAGTGAGACCAGTGATAGGAAAGAAAACCTGTCCGTAAACGTCCCCGGGAACATCTATGAACCAGTAATCACCTGCGGCGATTTCTGTTTCATTTTTGTCCAGAAACATGAACGAATTTGGTACAACTTCACCGTTGTTTTTGAGGTATGTGATGTCGTCATCTAAGTCAACGCTTGTGCAGGCGTCGAAGTAGGCTCCTACGATTTTGGGCGTTACTGGGGGGGTGCTTGGAGGAGTAACGGGGGGGGGTGCGTCGGGAATCGAGTTATTTGGGGCGGAAACCATATTAGGACAGGTGTAAATTTCACCCTCGATGATTACCTGGTTTTTCCCGTTGGCGCAATTTTCGGCCAGAGTTCTTTCCAGGGTTACATCAAACCAGGTAAAGGGGTTGATGCTTGCGGGTGCGTCTGCTGCCTTATTAAAGCAGCCGGTCAGCATTGTGCTGGCCAAAACGAGTATGACGATCAATAACGTTGTTTTCTTCATGATTTTTACCTCCTTGGTAAAAGAATATGAATTTTTGGTTTAGTGGTTAAGTACCACAGAGTGAGAACTAGAGGTTTGTAACTACTAATTTCTGGTTAGATAAATAAATTAAAGATGTAAAACTCTTAAATTAGTATTTAGCTTCTGGTTCACACTGTGTGGCACTCTTCCGGTATCTTGTAAATGTACTTGAAGTAGAATTCTTCAATGCGGTTATTATAACCTATATAAGTGGGGATGTCAACTATTAGGATGTGGGGAATTTATTTTTTTAAAAGTTTGGTGAATTCGGTAACTGTAAGATTGATGGTGTTTAGAATGCCGTTTTTTAAGGTTCCTTTGCGGATGTTTTTATGATTTGGGATAATAACCGTTTGGGTGTGGTCAGAGAGTTTCTTTTGGAGTTTAATATGACTTCCTTTTTGAGAGACTTTGGCGAAACCGATTTTTTCTAGAGCCTTGATTGTTTGCTTGGCCGAAACTTGGGGTAGTTTAGGCATAGGCGACTCTGATGGGTATAAGGAACTGTTTTTCTTGAGATTCGTCTTGAAGTTGTAGTTTGTTTGGTGATTCTTCTATATAAAGACTGATTGCTTCTTTGATGTTATTAGCAGCGTGTTCTAGATTATCTCCTTGAGAGCAACAGCCGGGCAGGGAAGGAACCCAAACGGAAAAACCACCGTCTTTTTCTTCTTGAAAAACAGCGTTGTACTGTAGAATTTTAAGTTTTTTTGTTTTGACCATGGGTCAATTATATCAGGAAGGTTAAGGTTATGATTTCTTGGACTTGACGAAGGCGAGGAGGCCGGCTAGATAGGAAAAGGCGGAAAGGGAGTAGGCTACGGCGGATTCGGCGCCGGTGTCTACTACTATATGTTCTGTGCAGGTGTCGGCCATGCCGTAGACAGGGGTGCAGATGGTGGCCACGCCTAACTTTTGCTCTGGCAAAACTTGGGCGGGTAAAGTTGTGGTTGTGTTGGAATCTTCCACCTCGGAGGTGGAAGGAATAGCGGTGGATTCGTTTACGGGTTCGTCTGTGAAGAAGAATGAACTAGTGGGGGTGGGGGAGAGGATTAAATTTTCTGATTGTAGATTTGCGGGACTTATCACTTCTGGTTTTATTTTTTCTGTGGTTGGTTGGTTTTTGGCGTACCAAGAAAGGACTCCAACAACGGAGAAAAGAATAATAATTAGGGGTAAGAATCTGAGTGTGTTTTGTTTCATGGGGGGAAGTATATCAGTTAAAGCACTAGTTGTCAAGTTATAGGGCTGTTGCATTTGGAGATTTGGTGGTGATATAGTGGAGTGCATGGATGATCCAGAGACAAGAGCACTTAATAACCAATTAAAGCAGGAACATGGTAATTTGTTGCATTCTGACGCTTCGACGATAGAGAAGAGTGAAGGTAGAAAGATTCCTAGAGATCCTGAGTTGGAAAAGGGTGCTTTGTCTGAAGTTGGATTAAGTGGTAAACCAACTTCAACGAGGGGTTTTGAAGGAGCGGTAAGAAATATTGTTTATGGTGATGGAGATTTGGCTGAAGGTGTGGTGGAGGGGCCAGATGATAGAAGGGAAGGGTCGAGAGAAGAAAAGCCTTTAACAATGAGTGAGGTTAAGTTGATGTTTAAACCAGAGTGGATTGAACGGATTGAATCAGAACAATCAAGGAGAGATGTTGCTTTGTTTGTGAAATGGTGGAAAGATGAGGCTGTAAAAGACGAAGATTTGATGATTGGGGTGGATGTGGCGGAAGGAGAGAATGGGGGTCAATTAAGATTGGTTTTTAGTAAAGATGAGGATTGGCATGATGTGTCTGTGAAAGATGTATTTACTGTTTTTGCTATGGAGGATGGTACGACAGGGTTTGTTGAGCAGGTTGGAAGCGAAATGAGTAATGTTTCAACTGAGATGTTGTGTCAAGTTATTGAACATTTGGAGATTGATGGGGTGAGTCGACCTGGGATTGTAGTTTTGAATGAAGATGCTGTGAAATATGCTAGGGGAAAGAGGGAAACGAAAGAGAAAGAGAAAGAGAAAGAGGATGATAGGTATGAGGTGGTGGTGCATTTGGAGAAGTTGGGCTGGCAAGATGGTAAAAATGAGGTTAGAAAGAGGGTGGCTGAGGTGGTGGGAATAATGGAGATGCGGACTGGGAAACCAGAAGTGGAGGTTTTGCAGCGTTCTGATGGTGTTTTATTGATGCAGGCGAGCAATGGGGAGCATGTTGGTAGAGTGGTGAGGTTGGAGGATTTGTTTAAGATAATGCCAGAAGTGAGTAAAATGGGTAGTGGTACAGGGAGACACTATAGTTTGAATGGAAGGTCGGTTGATGCTAGTAGTAGCCCAGAAGAATGGCAAAGATTTTTTGGGAGCATGAAGATAAAGAGAAAAGCGAAAGTTTAGAGAAAGTATTTCCAGGCGGGAATGACGGAGATGGAGATGTCTTCTTGTTTAATTTTTTGTTCTTGATCTAGGGTTATGATGGTCCCTTTTTTTAGCCCAAGTAGTTTGCAGGCCTTGGTTAGTCCGTGTAATTCCCTTTTTAAAGTGTCTTGATCTTCTATTGTGGTACAAACCTGCATGGCTTGTATGGGTTTTTGTTGATCTGAGATTATAAAATCGCACTCGAAACCATTTTGCAGATAATTGAGTGGGAATATTTGGATATAAAAAGTGAAAGATAGATATTTTGAGTATAGTCTTGGAATGAGTAAATTGAGTTTTTACTGATTTTGTAGCCTTGTGATTTTATTTCGTTGTAAATTTTATGGCTACTAAATTCCTTGGCGCTATTGCCTATTACTCTTTTGATAAAATACTTAAGAACTGTGGGCTGGCTTACTTGATAACGGTCGATGAGGTCACGTAAAATCATGGTGTTGAAGTATTCTTGTAAGATTTTGGTTTTAATTTCCTTGTTTGATTTTATGATTTCTGGGAAACCACCAAATTTAAGAAACTCTTGAAATGTTTTTTTTATAATGGCTTGATCTTTACTAATGTGGGGATTAAGATTTGGTTTGTGGATATTTACAAACTCTTTAAA
This sequence comes from Patescibacteria group bacterium, assembly GCA_018817845.1. Lineage (GTDB taxonomy): Bacteria > Patescibacteriota > Microgenomatia > UBA1400 > MFAQ01 > JAHITH01. The sequence goes on along the minus strand of JAHITH010000022.1, from coordinate 2,687 downwards.
CGAAAGAGGAAAGACTTCGAAGGTGATGGTTTTACCTCTGAGACTGGTGGCTATTTCTTGACTTAGAAGACTGGCGTTGGAGCCTGTGATGAAGATGTTTTTGGTAAGTCTGCGGTTTGATTATCTAGAATAATTGTTTTGAGTAAATCTTTCTTGTTCATAAGGAAAGTATATCATAGAAGTTTCCTTTTTACAAGGAAACTTTAATTAGTTAGGTTGGCGTATTTTATTATGCGGATGGGGGAGTTCCAAAGTTGGCAGGTGTATAGAATTAGGTCGGCGGAGTAATCTGTTATTTCTTCGTTTATTTCTTCTTGATATACTTTGTATATGTACTGGCGTTGGTTCCAGTTGATGGTAATTTTGTTCTCAATATTGAGTTTTGGCAGGTTATAAAAGGAATTTAGGTAACGGAATTGATTGGTCCAGTTTAGGTAACCCCAGCGGTGGGCGGCTAGGATGATGGGTTGGCTGTTGTCTTCTGGGGTGCCGAAACCGGGGACCTGCCAGATGCCGTTTTTGAGGATTTCTTGCCAGTTTTTCCCTTGGTGGATTTTTCCTCTTACCCCAATGGTTTTTATAATGAGGCCATTTTCTTTGGGGAGGGAGGGGTCGACGGGGGGGAGATTATTAAGGTCAGACCCTCCCTCGGCCTCTTGGCCGAGAGGGCCCGCGGCTGTAGCCGCTCCTGTTAGGGTCTGACCTTTTTCAGAGACTGTGTTTGAAATACCCTGGGCGAGGGATTGGGAGGTTTGGGGGGAGAGTCGGTAGTAGATGTGAGGCCAGGAGGGGAGAAAGGCAAGGGCAAGGGCTAGAAGCCAAAGGGTGGAGCCGAGGATAAGGAACGGGCGTTTCATGTAGTTATTTTATATTATTCTTGAAGGTTGACAGGGTTGAGTGTAAGTGATATAGTATGGGATAGTTTGATATTGACAACCTTAGAGTTAATTGAAGGTGGAATGGGTTAGGCTGGCAGTGCCCGAAAATAAGTGCTGTAATCGTAGGTCTTACGCGCTCCACCCTTAATTAACTTTTCTAAGACCATTTTTTCTTGTCATTCTGGTAAGTGAATTTATGAACGCATCCGGAATCGATTCTGGACAAGCCAGAATGACGGGTGGAAGTTTTTGAGTCTTGACAGGATATAATAGAAGTTGGTATCTTTAAGGTGATGGATATTTAAAGAGTATTTTTATTTATTAGTGATTTTTCAGTATTAATATATGAATAACGGTAAGATGATTGCGGGTGCACGGGTTGGGAATTCTGCCCCTGTATTTAATAGGCCTGTTGTAAAACAAGAAGAACAGGAAGTGTCTGGTGTTTTGGATTTAGCCAGAGATGGAAGGGGAATGTTGAGGGTAAATTTGAAACCCTGTGATGATGATGTGGTTGTGGGCAGTATTATTGTAAGAAATAATAGTTTAAGAGCTGGAGATATGGTGGTTGGAGTGGCTCAAAGGCCTGGGGGTCATCAGAATGGTTATTGGAATTTGGCGAAGGTTGAAAAAATTAATGGTGTTTTGCCTGGAAAACTGGGTAATAGGCCTAGATTTGATAAGGGAGTACCGGTGTTTCCTAATGAGAGAATTACTTTGGAGACGGATAAGGATGTATTGTCTAACAGATTGATTGATTTAATGTGCCCCATTGGTAAGGGTCAGAGAGGTTTGATTGTGTCTCCACCTAAGGCTGGAAAGACTACAATATTGAAGGAAATTGCTACTGGTGTGGCAAAGAATCACCCCGATATTCATTTGATGGCGGTGTTGGTGGGTGAGCGTCCGGAGGAGGTAACGGATATTACTAGACACATAGAGAAAGTAACTAAGGATTCTAAAATGCTTGGAGAAACTTTGGCTAGTAATTTTGATGAGAAAGCAGAGGATCAGACCAGGGTGGCGGAAATAGCTTTGGAAAGAGCCAAGCGATTGGTGGAGCAGGGTAAGGACGTGGTGATTTTGTTGGACTCGGTTACTCGTTTGGCTAGGGCGTATAATTTGGCTATGCCTACGTCTGGTAGGACTTTGAGTGGTGGGTTTGATCCGGCGGCTTTGTATCCACCTAAACGATTTTTTGGTGCGGCTAGAAATTTTGAGGAAAAAGGTAGCTTGACTATTATTGGTACGGCTTTGGTGGACACGGGTTCCAGGATGGATGATTTGGTTTATGAGGAGTTTAAGGGTACGGGTAACATGGAGTTGGTGCTGGATAGAAAATTGGCGGAGAGAAGGATTTATCCAGCGATTGATATTTTGAAGTCTAGTACCAGAAGGGATGATCTGTTGTTTTCTAACTCTGAGTATCAGAGCGTGGTTTTGATGCATAATATGATGAGTCAGTTGAATGATAGGGAGCAGGCGTTGAATTTGGTGTTGGATAGATTGAAGAAGACGAAGACGAATAAAGAATTTTTGGCTAGTTTGAAAGAAGGGTAAGTTTTGGTATATAATTTGAGATATGGAAGAAAATGGAGAAGGAGAAGTAAGGATTAAGTTTGGTGAGGAAAGAAAAGTGGGAAGTATATGGGAGTTGAGGGTAGGAGAAGATATTAATTTAAGTTACCCTGTGGGAGGAGGTGGGTTGGATGTGGTGGAATATAGGATTGGTAGGGCTCCGGAAAAAGTGGAATTGCCAGATGATGGGGTTGAAAGGACGGTGGTGAACCTGAAGTTGGTAGGCGAAAT
>JAHITH010000021.1 GCA_018817845.1 Patescibacteria group bacterium | reverse complement strand
TACGGCTCATTCGTAATTCTTGGCTTTCTTGGCATAGTTGGTCTAGTCGATTTTGGTTTTTCAACAGGATGGTATGTTTTTCTTTTTATTGTTAACGTACTGGCTTGTATCAGTACTCGAACAAAAAAACATCCACACTAAACTAACCAGATTTACGAACACCCGACCGTCACAAACACCGTGACGGTCATTTTTTTGTCAAAAAAGCAATTGAAATTAAATTTTGCCTAACTTGTTTATACCAATAGTGTCTAGTATGTTATTGATTTCTAGCTTCATTTGTTTAAGTTCTTTGGCGGGCATGATACTTGCGTACGTATCCCCTAAAGTATCAACTAGTCTCTGTGAGAGCAAGTAATTAATTGATTGTAGTTAAAAAATCTGTTATTTGAGTAGTATCTTTTGGGGGTTGAGTGGACAAGTTGTCTGCACGGCCCCCGTTTTTTTTGTTTAGAGTTCGTCTAGATTAACTTTGGTAACCATAGACTGATCTTGGGCTGCGTGGCGCTCTTGACTGTCTTTTGTGTACCAGACCATGGCTTTCTCGATAAGGCTTTTTCTGGTTTCTGGATTACTGGTGATCATGAGGATGTCGGTTAAGTGCCTAACTTTTTCTGCTCCTTGGGCTAGGTGGTGAGGGTCTTTTTGATCTCGGGGGGAGATGACGGAGGCAATGCCGTACTTGAGATCTTTGATGCGATCGATAATCCAGAGAGAGACCTCTTGTTGAATGTCAGTATCACCCTGCCAGCGTTTTTGGGCTAAAAGTGCCAGTTGGGCAGCGGTCTCGTTGGGCATGGCGATGATGGCAGCGATTTCTTCAACCTTAAGACTTTCACCGTAGGCATCCATGGTTGGGAGTCGACCGGAGGGGTGGTCAGTTAGACCTAAGTATTGGGTAACGTAGGCGATGAGGGCTTCGCGAGCGGCGAAAGCGTCGACATTTTCTGGTAGATCTTCTGGAGAGAGTTTGGCCAGCCTGGTAGCTTTACCAAAATTGTTCATAAGAAAGCTGGTATTTTTAAACTCGTGGCGGATATCGGTATATTCGTTGTCGATGGGGCCGGAGTGTTTATCTATAAACTTTTTGATCTGCTCTTGTGAGCGGGCTTGATGCTTGAGAATGGTGGCCCTGTGTTGATCAGAGGTGTCCATGTTGTCTCCAACTAATTCGATAAACTGTTTTTGTCCTCTTTGTCTAAGTTTTCTTAACTGTGTAAAATCGTCGTGAAGGTCTTGGCGTGCATCATCTTTGGTTTTCTCCCAGTCATCGGCGTTTTTTTTGACCTGAGTGTCACTACGATTTTCGATTTGTTCAAGTCGTTGTTGATATTTATTTTTGGTTTGATCGTTTTGTTGGTCTATTTGATTAATTTCAGTTTTGTATTTTTGGCGGATTTCTTTAATGTCTTCGATGAAGTTGGTCTGGACCTCGGTGGCGATGATTTTTTGCTTTTCTGCGTGTTGATCGAATATTTCATCTTTTCTTGTAGCCTCTTCTATTGTAGCCATTTGTTTTTTGTTTATTGATAGTTGTTTTTATTATCTCATTATGTGGGGGAATTGCAAGTGCTTGTATGAGGCTGTTGATAAAAAAACTCCAAGAAAGATTTCTTGGAGTTAGTAGATTGGAGTTAGGGGGTAGGGTGTTGTTGATTGTAGATCAACAACGATGTACCCCCCACGATGATGACTTTTATGAAAAAAAAGCTCATCGTTGGGACGATGAAAAACAAAACGACCTCGTTGGACAGAGAAAAAATCCACTGCCAGATAAGGAGTGAGTTGATGGAGACAACTAGTAGCCACCATCCAAAAGTTGGAGAAAGTTTGGTGAATCGCCCCTTGATGGGGGTGAATAGGTTGGTGAAGGCCACAAAATCGACGATGGAAAAAATGACGGAAAGAATTGTGGCGCCCCAGCCCTGGACGAGGAGGCTGGTGAGAGCAAAAAAGGTGGTACTATAGTTTAATACCACAAAACAGATCCAGCTGATGATTAAGATCCCTAATATGGTTTTTCTTTTCATTATTTAAGGCTCCTTTTTGGGTTTGGTTTGAATGGGTTGGTTTGAATGGGAAAGTGCGAGTACAAGAGGAATTATAATGTTATGGGATGGAAAAGTCAAGTGCTTGTACAGGTTACACACATATTGGACCTTTGATATACTACTGTTAATGAATAAAAAAAGTAGTGAGAAAATAAATGAAAAGTTGGGTGGATCTATTGAGGTTCCTATAAATGAGGATAGTGAAAGAGTGAGAGAGGAGTTGTTGGAAGAGATGGGTGATGAAGTTAAAGAAATGAGTGGTTCTGGTGAAAGGATAGATGAGATATTTGTTGAGTTGTTGGACGCGATAAAAGATAGCCCTGAGGCTAAAAAGGAAGCCTTGGAGGTTTTGGCTAAACAGATACAACAGATTGCGGAACAAATAAAGCAGACTAGAGATATTGAACATCTGCAAGAGGTTAAGGTGACTATGTTGGAAAATTGGAATAAATTGGTAGAGTTGACTAAGGATGATTCTAAACTTCTAGAAAAAATTCAGGCTTGGGGTAATAAATTTGTAGAGAGTAAGATTTTATATTATGAAAAAATTGATGGTGTTAAAGATGAACTGATAGGCCAATCGGAGAGTATTAGACTTTCGTGGAATGATATGCAGGTTGAGATGGGGAAAATAAAAGGGCTGGTTGGAGATACTTCATTGAGTAGAGAAATTGAAAAATTACTAAACCCAAGATCTCTTGATATGGAAGAGGTAGAAAAAGATCCGTTAAGGGCGTTTGCTAATAAATCCCCTATTGAAGAGTTTGTGAATTCTATTAACTCGATAACCACTGGTTATTCTGAGAAAGATATTGACTTGGTGAAGTCAGCTGAGTTTGTTGGGGTTTTGACAAAAGTTATTAGAATGTTGTCTGAGGGTGCGTATAAAAAAGGCCTTGATGGTCAGCCGATTGATGTGCATCCAGAGTTAGGGGAGTTGTTGAATCAATTGCAGGAGAAGAGTGCGCAGTTGCAAAAAGATATGAATGAGGCAAGTAGAATTATTAAGATGACTAAGATTATTAGAGATACTCATTTTTTACCTGAGTACGATGTGATATGATGTATATAGATTATTATTTAGTGAAATAAGTTTATGAGTGACGTAAAAGATGGGGAGAAAACACAAGAGAATGAAAGATCTGGGGATGAGGTTTTAAAAGGAGAGCTTAGAGATGAGATACTTGGTAATTTGAAAGGAAAGTTGGAGGGGAGTGATTTGGGGACTCCGGATGAAGAAGTGATGAAGAATTTTGAGAAGATACTATCTGCTTTGCCAGAGGGTAAGTTGAGACAAATGGTAAAGTTATTGGAAAAGCCGGCTAGAGTTTCTGGTAAGACTATTTCTGTGATAGAAGGAGGTAAGGATCAGTTGTGGAAACGAGTTAAGTTGTTGTTGGCTGTTGAGGTTCCTTGGGTCCTTATGATTCCGGATGATATTAATAGCAAATTGCAGGCTGGATTGATTCGTATGGTGGGTAAGGTACATGTGGGAGGAGTGAAGGGTGCAGTTTTGATAGCAGAAAAAATAAGAAAAATTAAGGAAAAAGGTGGAAGTGGTGAGGAAATTGCTGAAACGGTTATAAAAACGGGTGAGGAAATAAGCAACCCTGGAGAGGTTCTTGGTGATATACTTAGTTAATAATTAGAAGATATTATGGAAAGATGGGAAAATCGAAATAGAAATGAGGAGATTGATTATTCTGTTGTTGCTGATGTGGCTGGAAGAGCGTTCTTGGATGCTAGGGATAGAGCGGTAGGAGCATTAAAAATAGTTACTGGTGGGGGTCTTGCTTTAGGTGGTTTAGCTGTAACTTTGGTGGGTTTTCTTCCGGGTGGAATTATTGCCGCTGGAATGGGGGCGTTGATTGTAAATAGTGGTATGGAACAGGCTGTATTTAAGCCAATGGATCGGATGGATCGAAAAAAGAATCGAAGATAGAGTTAATAATGATTTAATAAAAAATGATGTTAAATAATAAAGATGATAGGAAACAGTTGGTGAATACCATTGATTATGGTTTAATGATGGATTTGATTAAGGTAATTGTAAGTTTTTGTTTAAAAACTAAAAAAACAGAAATAATAGAAGAATTAAAGGTGGTGATAAAGCATTTTTATGCTAGCTTAAGTGAAAAAGAACTAGCTGAGTTTAAAGATGATGTTGGACAAGTGTTGACGCCAAAACTAGATAAGTTTAAGAAAGAACTTGAACTTAGTTATTCTTCGGAGCAAATAAAATTGATTTTTGAGGAAATTGAAAAAAATTCAAGTATTTTGGGTGCTGGTAAAAAAGACGAATAGTCTGCTGCCGGAAGGAGTTTAGGGTATAGTTTAGTGTATGGAAAGTTTGGATGTTTTCTTAAATAAAGGAATGTGGGTGGTGGTATGGGTTTTTGGTGTGGTGGCTGGATTGGCATTGGCGTGGTGGGTGAGTGTAAAGATATATAAGTATTGGATGAGGTTTAGGGTGGTGCAAAGTCATAAAAACGGAGTGTTGTTAAAGGTCACTTTGCCTAAACACAGACATTTAAGTGATGCTCCCAACGAGAAAACAGCCCAGACCAAGACTAAGACGAATGTGGCAGAGCAGATGTTTGCTGAGTTACATGGTATTATTCCCTCTGACTGGAAAAAACATTTGGTATTTCGTGACACGTTAAGTTTTGAGATTGTGGCAACGGCCACGGAAATCAATTTTTATGTATTTGTGTCTAAGAGATTAACTAACTTTGTAAAAAGTGCAATTTTTGCGGCTTATTCTGAAGCTGAGATTGTAGAAGTGGAAGATTATTTTGAGAGTTTTTTGAAAAGGCCGTATGAAAGTGGCTATGTGAGATTAATTGGACCTCAGTATGGACCAATTAGAACCTATGAAACCATGGTGAATGATTCGCTGAATCCATTATTGAACAAGATGGTTAACTTAAGGGGAGAGGAGATGTTGGCAATACAGTATTACCTAACTCCGGTGACTGGAAGTTGGAGAAAAAAGGTGTATTCTTATTTGAATTACTTGAGAAATTCGCAGGATATTGAAGCCCAGAAAAAAGGAGTGGGAGGGAATGAAACAGCCACTGCTTGGGTGGGGGATACGCCACAACTGGCAATAGATAAAGATTTGTATTCTGGGCTGGAAAAGAAAATGGGTAAACAAGGTTTTCTGGTGGGGATAAGGGTGTTGTCTGCTGCAAGTAGCAAGAATGAGGCTTTAGCTAATTTTGATTCAATGGCTAGATCGTTTTCTCAATTTAATACTCAACCTTTAACGGTGTTTCAGTCGTGTCAGTTTTGGTTGGGAATGAAAGGGTTGCCCCGTTGCTACAAACAGAGAGTGCAGCCGTTGATTGACTGGCCATTTTTTAGACAACAGTTTGTGGCTAATACAGAGGAGATGGCTTCTTTGTTTCATTTCCCGGGGGAAGAGATAAGCTCGCCAAAAGTAAGTTGGCAAAAATACAAAACGGCTTTGATTGGTGATGTAACCCCAGAAAAGGGATTGTTTCTGGGATACAACAGCTTTAGGGGTGAAAAGAAGAAAGTATTTATGAGTAAAGAAGACAGAAGAAGGCACTTTTATATTGTTGGTCAAACTGGAGTAGGTAAGTCTGTTTATATGGAGAATATGTTTTTACAAGACGTAAGAAATGGTGACGGGGCCTGTTTTATTGACCCGCACGGTGATGTGGCCGAGAGTATTTTGACAAAAATTCCTAAAGAAAGAGTTAAGGATGTGGTTTATTGGAATCCGGGAGATACAGAGTACCCAATGGGGATGAACATTATGGATGTAGAAACCGAGGAGAACAAAAATATTATTATAAATTCGTTTATAGCCCTGCTTTACAAGTTGTACGATCCTAACCGAACAGGGATGATGGGGCCAATGTTAGAGAGAACGATTAGGAATGTAATGTTGACGGCCATGTCTGAAAAGGGGAATACGCTGATAGAAGCATTAAGATTATTGACAAGTCCGGAGTTTGCAAAGAGCAAGATAGAGACGATTAAAGACCCAATACTTAAAACATACTGGACAGAGGAGATGGCTAGAACAACCGATTTTCATAAATCAGAGACCTTGGGTTATTATGTGTCTAAGTTTGATAGATTTGTGAGTGATGTGACGATTAGAAATATCATTGGGCAATCTAGGTCCTCTGTTGATTTTGCCAAGATTATGAATGAGGGGAAGATTTTGGTTGTGAACTTGTCTAAGGGTACTTTGGGAGAGGAGAATGCAGCCTTTTTGGGTACGTTGATCATTCCTAAGTTTTTGGTGGCGGCGATGGGCAGATCTAAGATTGCAGAGGAAAAACGAAAGGATTTTTATCTTTATGTTGATGAGTTTCAGAATTTTGCTACCCCCGATTTTGTGGGAATTTTGTCTGAGGCAAGAAAATACAGATTAAACTTGGTGGTGGGGAATCAGTATATTTCTCAGATTAGAGAAGATGTGAGGGATGCGGTGTTTGGAAATGTGGGGTCGGTGGGCTCGTTTAGAGTGGGGGTAGATGATGCCAAGTATTTGGTAAATCATTATGCTCCGGTAATTAGTGAGTTTGATTTGATTAATAATGGGATAGGTAATATGTATTTAAGAATGTTGGTAAACGGTAAGCCTACAGATTCGTTTTCTGTAGCTTTGGACTGGAACGAGGTTAGTGCGGTGACTAAGGATGTGAAGATAGCGCAGATAATAAAGCGTGTTTCTAGGTTAAAGTATGCTAAACCGAAATCGGTAGTTGAGTTTGAGATTATGAACAGAGCTGGATTAGTTTAATTAATATGAGTGAAAAGTATATTGATAATAACGTGGGTGAAGTAAGGAAGATTGTTCGTGGTTACCTAGAGAACTTGGTGTTGGGAGGAAAAATGGAACTTGATAAGGCTAAGGAGATTGCTAGAGAGGCAAATGGATTATTGGTGGTTAAAACAATAAACTCTTGGCAGGAGTTGATAGAAGCGATTGGGCGACTGAAAGTGTTATTTTCGGATCAGAGTAAGTTATGGGAGATGTTGATATTCGAGGCTGGTTTGGAGAATAAAAAAAATAGGATAGACGAACAAGTAATACCTAAGGTAACACAAGGAGACCTTGATGGCGCATTAGACTTGCTTGATTTGATTGAGAAGGCTTAATGATTAATCTTCGTTTAGGTAGTCGATGATTTCGGGGAGGTTGAGGTGGTTTTTGATGCGTTTGCGGGCATATGTGGCCAGGCCAGAGAAGAGGGACAGAAAGCGGTAGAATTTGAATTTGTTTTTGTTTTTTTTGAGATCAAGAATTCTTATTTCGCTTAGAAAGTCTAGGGTGTCTGCATCTTGAACGATTTGGGCGTAGAGGGAGTATTTTTGATTTAATCGTTTAGTGGGGAAACTGAAAGTGTGATTGTAGACTGCTTCGGATAAAATGTAGCGGTCGGATTCGTTTAGGTTAAATTGTTTAACAATAGAAGGAAGAACTTGGCGAAGTAACTTACTTTCTGTGAGCCAGTTTTTTAATGAGGGTTTGTATTTAATGAAGTGAATATCGTGTAGAAGGCAGGCGGCCTGGAGAAGGTTTGGGTCGATTTTGGAGTTGATTTTTAAGATGTCAACTATTTGAAGGGCGTTTTTTTTGACCCTGATGAGGTGGCTGTATCCGTGTTGAGAATCGAGTTTCTGGGTAGCTTTTTTTACAAAATTGTCTATTTTTTGAAGTTGCTTGGTAGTCATGCAGGATATTATATTAGAATAAAGGTATGAAAAGGGTAATTACCATAGGTTCGGCGGTAGTGGATGTTTTGGTCAGGTCTAGTAGTTTTAGAGTAATGAAGAGTCATATGGTAGAAGGGGGTGTGGCAATGTGTGAGGTATATGGGGGTAAGTTGGGGGCAGAGGAGATTGCAACAGAGGTGGGTGGAGGAGGAACAAATGTGGCCTTGGGGTTGAAGCGCTTAGGAGTTTTGGCTAGGCCGTTTTCTGTGGTGGGAGATGATGATTGGGGAGAGTGGATAGGGAAAAATCTTAAACGAGAGGGGTTGGAAGTGGAGGGAATAAAAGAGATGGTGGGTAATACGGCTGTTTCGGTGATTTTGGTGGCTAGCGATGGGGGACGATCGATAATTACTCAAAGAGGAGTGGGGGCTAAGATGGGTGCAAAAGACATTGATTGGAAGATGCTTGAAAAAGCGGATTGGGTGCAGGTTTCAAGTTTGGCGGGTAACGTGAATTTATTGGAGGATATAGTGATTTATGCTCACAAAAAAGGAGTCAAGGTTGGGTTGAATCCGGGGAAAAAAGAGCTGGAAGAGAAGAAAACATTGTTTTCATTGTTGCCCAAAATAGAGTATTTAAATTTGAATCACTTGGAAGCGGTGCAGTTTTTTAAAGGTAGATATGGAGAAGACAAGCAAATGGCAAAGAGGTTTTTAGATGAGGGGGTAAAAAAAGTGACTATTACGGATGGAACCAGAGGGGCCGGGCTGGCTGGGGGAGAAACTTGGATGAAGGCTGAGGCTTACAAAACAAAATCGGTGGATGATACAGGGGCGGGGGATGCGTTTACTGCTGGGGTGGTGGCTGGGTTTTTGGCAGAAAAACCAATGGAAGAGGTGTTGAAGATGGGGCTTGCCAATGGAGCTAGTGTGGTGACTGGACTAGGGGCTAAAAAGTGTTTACTTAGAAGTGAAGGGATGAACAAATGGTTGAAAAGGAAAAAGGTAAAGATTGTTGAAGAAAAAATGTAATTATTATTTTTCACCAACATTTACAAGTGGAAAACCGACCGTCTTTTTTGCTCGTAAGCAAAAAATCGCTCTAGACCTCAGCTACTTTCCCAATGGAAAGCAGCTTCCGGTGTTTTTTCCTTTGTAAACATTGGCTTAAATAAATATATTTTTTTGTGGTTAAATGTAGGTATGAGAAAGAAGGTTTTTTTGACGCATAAGTTGCCGGGGGGGGAAATTGAAAAATTAAGGAAAGATTTTGATGTAGAGGTGTGGCCGGGAATAGATATTGGCAGGAAAGATTTGCTTAGTAAGGTAAAGGGAGTAAGTGGGATTATAAGTTTATTGACTGAGAAAATTGATAAAGAAGTGATGGGGGTGGCGGGAGATAACTTGAAGGTGATTGCTAATTATGCGGTGGGGTACGACAACGTTGATTGTGAGGAGGCGGATAAAAGAGGAATAGTGGTGACCAATACACCGGGAGTGTTGACGGAGTCGGTGGCCGAACACGTGATTGCTTTGATGTTTGCGCTTTTAAAACGAGTGGTGGAAGGAGACAAGTTTATTAGGGGGGGTAAGTTTGCTGGCTGGGAACCGGACTTGTTGGTAGGAACGGGTGTGCGGGAAAAGGTGATGGGGGTAGTGGGATTGGGTAGAATTGGTAGGTGGACAGTTAAGCTGGCTAAAGGTTTGGGGATGAAGGTGATTTATAATTCTAGGACGAGAGATGAGGAGTATGAGGAGATGGAGGGAGTGGTTTATCATTCGCTGGAACAGCTTTTGGAGATGTCGGATGTGGTGAGTTTGAGTGTGCCTTTGTGTAAAGAAACAGAAGGAATGATAGGCAAGAAAGAGTTGAAATTAATGAAGCGGTCGGCGATTTTGATTAATACTGCTAGGGGGCCGGTGATTAATGAGAATGATTTAATTGAAGCTTTGGAAGCTGGCAGAATTGCTGGGGCAG
>JAHITH010000020.1 GCA_018817845.1 Patescibacteria group bacterium | reverse complement strand
TTTTAATGATTATTCTAAACTTTCGTTTTATTACCTTAGAGATAAATTGGGTAATGAAGTGGATTTGGTGTTTGAGAAAAATGGTGTGGTAAATTTCCTGTCTTGCGCACCTTTCTAAAAAAGTGACTTTTACTTCAAGAAACGTGCCTGAATAAATCAGTATTCTTTAAAACTGGGTGTCCCGTTGGTAGAATTTAAGAATGTTTGTAAGAAAGAAGAGGAACAAGAGTGGTAGTGTTAGTGTTCAGGTAATTGACAAGACAAATGGTTACAAAGTTTTTAAGACTATTGGTTCAGCTACTGATCCTGATGAGATTGAAGAATTAGTTCTCGAAGCAAAACAGTTTCTCCGTTTTCCAAAGGGTCAGCTCAAACTCATCTCGCTGAAATCGAGAGATGCTTTGGTAATCGAGACATTTACCAAAAACCTTTCCAATGCTCAAATACATACCCTTGGTCCTGAGTTGGTGTTTGGAGTATTGTTTGACAGAATTGGGTTTAACAAGATACCAGATGAGTTGTTTCGTCATCTAGTGGTAGCCCGTCTGGCCTATCCAGTAAGCAAGCTAAAAACTGTGGACTATCTGTACCGCTACAGAGGTATCCAGACGTCAAAGGACAGTATTTATCGTTTCCTGGATGATCTCAATAACAAGTACAAAAAGCGGGGTGAAGACATCTCCTACCAGTACACCAAGAAAACACTTGGCTCCATCTCGGTAGTTTTCTATGATATGACCACTCTCTACTTCGAAGCCGAGGATGAGGATGACTTAAGAAAGATTGGCTTTAGTAAAGATGGCAAGTTTCAAAAACCCCAGATCATGCTCGGGCTTTTGGTGGGAGAGCGTGGTCTTCCCATTGGCTACAACATCTTTAAGGGCAATACTTTTGAAGGACATACTCTAATGCCAGTAATTAAAGACATTCAAACAAGGTACGGCTTTAACAAACCAGTCGTTGTTGCCGACGCTGGTCTCTTGTCTAAAGACAATCTTAACAACCTCTCAAAACAAGAATACAAGTTCATTATTGGAGCTCGTATCAAAAATGAAAGCCGTGAGACAAAACAGAAGATTCTAGAACAATCCAGGGGGATGAAAGACGGTGATGGATTCTCCATTAAGAAAGTTGATGGTACCAGACTAGTGGTCACTTACTCAGACAAAAGAGCCAGGAAAGACGCTCACAACCGCAGGCGTGGTCTAGCTAAATTACGCAAGAGAGTCAAGTCAGGCCGGCTAACCAAATCCTCAATCAACAACCGTGGCTACAACAAGTTTCTTACTCTTACAGGAGAAATCAAGGTAACGGTTGATGAAGAAAGGATTAAACAAGACGAAGGGTGGGACGGGCTCAAAGGCTACGTCACCAATACCCGATTATCAGCCAAAACAGTCACCCAAAACTACAGCCACCTCTGGCAAATTGAGAAGGCTTTTCGTATCTCCAAGACCGACCTACGTATTCGACCCATCTATCATAGAAGACACGACCGTATCGAAGCCCACATCTGCGTTTCTTTTGTGGCTTACACCATCTACAAAGAATTAGAAAGACTCCTTACCAAATACAAGATTCCTTTCAGTCCTAAACGAGCCGCAGAACTAACCCACAATATGTATCAACTAGAATACCAATTACCTGGAGAAGAGGTCAAAACAAAAACTCTACTTAAGATGGATGAGGAGCAAAAACTACTTTATGACGTTATCCACAACCGTGCCTAAGTCCCAAACTTCAAGGGTGTCCCAATGCGCAAGACAGGAGTATTGCGGAAAATCCGCAGTGCGGTTGCGGATTTATCCAGGTTGTGATATGATTGTTTTGTGATAAAGAGAAATATTTCTGGTAAGGTGTTGGAATTATCTAAAAAATTTCCGGTAATTTCTATTACTGGACCTAGGCAGTCGGGTAAGACTACTTTGATTAAAAAGATTTTTGGTGATTATTTGTATCTTAATTTGGAAGATGGTGTTTTGAGAGAGTTTGCCAAAAATGACCCCAAGGGTTTTTTAGCACAGGGTGATTTGTTGGTTATTGATGAGGCTCAAAGGGTACCTGAATTGTTTTCTTATATTCAGCTTGAGGTTGATGAAAATAAACGTAAAAAAATTGTAATTTCTGGTTCGCAGAATTTTTTATTGAGTGAAAAAATTTCTCAAACTTTGGCTGGTAGGGTGGCAATATTTAAGCTTTTGCCCTTTGCTCTTGAGGAACTATTAAAAACTAAGTATTGGCAAAAAGATTTTAATAATTTTATATTTCAAGGGTTTTATCCTAGAATTTATGATCAGAATTTAAAGCCACAAGATTGGTACCCAAATTATTTAGAAACTTATCTTGAGCGTGATGTTCGAAGTCTGCAAAACCTTGGTGATTTAGATCGTTTTTCGAGTTTTGTTACAAGTTGTGCTGTAAATGGTGCTTCAATTGTGAATTTTACTAGTTTGGCCAGTAACTCTGGAATTTCTCCAAACACAGCTAAATCTTGGCTATCTGTTTTGAAGCAAAGTTATATTGTTTTTACTTTGCCACCGTTTTTTAGGAATATTAATAAGCAACTGCGTAGATCTCCAAAATTATTCTTTTTTGATACGGGTTTATTGTGTTATTTGCTGGGTATTAAAAATAAGACGGCTTTGATTAACCATCATCTTTATGGTCATATTTTTGAAAACTTTGTAGTGTCGGAAATAATGAAGAAAAGTTTTAATGATTATTCTAAACTTTCGTTTTATTACCTTAGAGATAAATTGGGTAATGAAGTGGATTTGGTGTTTGAGAAAAATGGTGTGGTAAATTTGGTGGAGATAAAGTCTGGTGCTACTTATAGAACAGATTTTTCTAAGGGGTTGTTGTATTTTGATAGTCTTTTGGGTGGGAAAACCAAAAATTATGTTTTGTACACCGGTAAGGAAACACAGAAGAGGAGTAATCTGACCTTAATGAACTGGCAGGGAATGGTGGTTTAGTAGTTGTCTGGGAGGTCGTTTTCGATGAGGACCCAAGAATGGGTTTTGGAAAGTTTTTTTGCTAAGGGCCAGATGGGGGTAGAGGCTGGGAGAATTTGGCTGTGTGGGGCGGTGGATTTGAAACTTAAAGTTCTGTCTGATTGACCGATGAGTTTGATGGTGTTAAAAATTTTATTGGCTTGTTGACCAAGCTCTTGGTGGATGATTGCGGTTTTTTGGCCTAGTTCTACGATGCCGGGAGTGATTAGGGCTTTTTTACCTGGAAGTTTAGAAAGGTCCGTCATAATTTTTTTGAAACCTGCTTGGTTGCTGGAGTAGGAGTTGTCAATGATGGTCGCGTTACCAATTTTTTTTAGTTCTAGTCGGTTGGGGGAGGGGGTGAGTTTTGAAACAGAGTCTTTAATTATTTGAACAGGGACTTTTAGCATAATGGCCATGCTAATGGCGGCTACCAGGTTTTCTATATTAACGGTGCCAAAAAGCGGGGTGGTAAAGTGATGGGATTTATTTTTGGTTTTAATAATAAATGAAGCCCCTTGGGGGCTTAAGTTAAATTTGGAGACAAAAAAGGTGGCTTGGGGATCTTTGAAGGAGTATGTGTTGATTGGTATAGATTCCCGCCTGCGCGGGAATGACGCTGATGCTATAAGGTGGTTTTTTATGTGGGGGTTGTCTATATTAACCAGAGCGTTTTTTGGGTTGACCGCGTCTATTAGTTCGAATTTAGCTAGGGTGGTGTTTTTTATAGTCTTAAATCTTTCTAGGTGTTGGGTGCCGATGGCTGTAAGAATGGCGTATTGGGGTGGAACTTGGTAGCATAGAGTTTTTATTTCACCTTTGACATAGGCGCCCATTTCGCAAATGAAGTATTTTAATTTGTTGGTGAGTTCTAAATTTACTACTTTGGCGATGCCAAAAATGGTGTTGTAGCTTTTTGGAGTTTTAAGGGTGGGTTGATAATTGTTTAATATATTAAAGAGCATGTCTTTGGTGGTGGTTTTGCCGTATGAGCCGGTGATGCCAATGGTTATAAGTTGCGGTTGATTTAGAAGTTGTTGTCTGGTTTTTTTGATGGTGAGCCATTTGATAATAAACTCGTCTGGTTTTCTAATAAGGGTAGAGATGAAAAGCAAAAGAAATGGTTGGATGAGAAAAATAAGAAAAAGCCAGGGAGAGATGAAGATAGAGGTGAGCAAGATAAGGTAGGAGAGGAATATAAATATTTTGGTTTTGGCGGTGTAGACTAGGGGGGTTTTGTTTGAGACTTGGTGTGTAAATGGGTGTTTTAACCACCAGTTTAAGAATCTTTTGGGTTGGTAGCCCTCTAGTTGGTAGATGTGTAGATGGGTTTTTAGAAGTTTCATTTTAGGTTTTGATTAATTGCTTGGGCTAGGTCTTGAGGTTTGTTAAGGTGGGGGTTGTGGTCTTGGCCATAGAGAACAATCAGTTTAGAGTTGGGGATGAGATTAGCCATGGTTTTTCCTGAATAGGGGATTTCTTTGTCTTCTGATCCCCAGATAATGGTTGTGGGGGTGGTAATTTTATTTAATTTGTTGGTTAAGTCTTGGATAACAATTTGTTTTAGAATCTGTTTGTGTTTTGGGCTGGCGTTGTAATAGTCGGTAGAGGTAAGTTGTTTGAGGATTAATTGGATGATTGATTTGGGGAGGATTTTTTTTATAATTTTAAATTTTTTGTAGGTCTTGACCTTGTTTCTTATACCAGCGGGGGAGAGAAGGATAAGCTGAGATAAAAGTGTGGGGTATTTTGCTGTTAGGTTGATGGCAATTTGTCCGCCAAAGGAGTGGCCCAAAATAGCTGGTTTTTTTAAGCTTAATTTTTTTATAAATTCAAAAACAAACTGGGTGTATTCTGGAATACTAGGGTTGTTTGGAAGATGCTCCGTGCCGCCAAATCCTGGTAGGTCTAATAAAATAATCTGATGAGTTTTGGGTAAAAGATTGGCGATTGTTTGCCAGTCAGAGCCAGATTGGCTCCATCCGTGGAGAATTAGCAGGGTTTTGGGCTTATTTAGATTGAGTATCTGATACTGGGTAAGGGTGCCGTTTACAATTTTTTGCATGTTAAGGCCATTATACTGTCTTGAATGTGAAAGCTTCTAATATAATAGAATATATTGGCACGAGTTTGTTTGGGGTTGACATTGTGTTTCAGAATTGTTATGATATTGTTATATTTGTGAAATACTATGAAATACAGGGAAATTCTTATTGACCAGTTGAAAGTTTTGCCATATTTTGATAAAAAGATGGTTTATGATTTAAGTGATCAGTATGGGCTTAAAGTTGGGACGGTTGATGCTTATGTTAACCGTTCTTTGGTGTGTAAAGAATTAATTCAGCTAAAAAAGGGTACGTATGTCACTGATGCGTATTTTAAGATTTACAAGAATGATATTTCTTATATTTTTTACTTGGCCAATATTTTACGCCAGCCTTCTTACGTAAGTTCTTGGACGGCTTTGCAGTATTACGATCTGACTACTGAAGTGATTTACCCTGTTATTTCGGTAACAACAAAGATTACCAGAAATTATCAGAATAAGGTGGGGAATTTTGCGTATCACTCTATGAAAAAGAGTCTTTTCTTAGATTTTTCTTTGGTTAAAGGAAGTTTTGATTTTTTTATTGCCACTCCGGCAAAGGCTCTTTTTGATCTGGTTTATTTTAAAACTAATCAGTTTAAAGGATTGAAGATTGAAGATGTAAAGATGTTGGTTGAGGATTTACGGGTTGACATTGATGAAATGGGCAAAAAAGAGCGGGAAAAATTTTATATGATGGTAAAAAAACAACTTAAATAACATGACGAAACAGATTATTACTTTTTTAAAACAGAGGGTTGGTGATATTGCTGGGGCTGAGGCTGAGGTGGTGCGAAATGTGGTTAAGGAAGAGGTTCAGTATTATGTATTAAGTTTTATTTACCATCATCCGAAGTACAGTAAATGGATTATGTATGGCGGTTCGGCGTTGAGGATTTGTCATGGGCTTAATCGTATGTCGGTGGATTTGGATTTTGAGATTGATCAGAAAATTACAGAGTCGTTTTTGGATAAGTTTAAAAAGGAAACCGAAAACTATTTTCTTAAAAATTATCAGTTGGATATCACAGCGCTTAAGGTTAAAATTGTTAAAAATCGAGGATTGTTGTTGCGGTTTTTTATAGGAGATGAGTTGAAGATTAAGCATGAATCAAAGCAGGTGCATGTTAAGATTGATCTAAATAATTTTGTTGTTTCTAAGGTAGTTACGGAGAGGGTTCCTGTTAATCACAACCAGCTTTCTTTTGTAATAAAAACGTATAACATGTCTGCTTTGATGGCCAGTAAGATTGCGGCGGTGCTTTTGCGTGGAAGTCGTGGTGTGGGTAAGGCAGTTTACGAAGAAAAGGGGCGTGATGTTTACGATTTGCTGTGGTACATGGAGAAAAAAATTGTTCCTGACTTGGATTATTTATTGGCCAAAAAAATTGATATTACTGATTTGCAGGTACTTTTTGCTCGACTGACTATACAAATGAATAAGGTGAGTAATAAGAATCTTAGGCAGGATTTATCCCCGCTTTTTTTGGATCAAGGTTATATTAATAATTGGCTGGAACATTGGCATGAAAATTATTTGCGGTTAGTGGAAGCTTATGATATTAGGACGATTGCTAATTTACAGGAAATAGAAATATATCAAGACCCGCGTAGTGGTAGTTACTCTTTTATTTTTGTTTATAATACTAAAGAGAATAAGTTGGTAAAAGTTGTATATACCGTAAGCGACTATTGGTTTGACTCTAAAGAAGGTGGGGTTGCGACCAAGATAAATAATTCTTTGACATTAATGATTCGCACGGCAAACGGGCAGAAAGTTGGTGATCGAATGAGGCAGTATGCAACGTTTTTTAATAAGAAAAATTCTGATTATTTTAAAAAAACTAATAATGTTGTAATGGGGAGCATTATTGAGACAAAAGTTATTCGAATGACAGCGGATAATCTTAATCAAAGGGAACAGATTGTGCTTAATCACCTTGCTTTGCTTTCGTGTGAGCTAGAGGATTTGATGAAATGATGAACGAAGTTAGAGCGGTGTTAGCTAAGGCTGATATCCGTTAATTTACGTTTGATAACTTGATTGGATGGATGGGTTTTGGCAAAGTATTCTATTGGTTCAGAGTAATCAATGTCTTGGTGATAGGCTAGTTGTTCGCGGAAAAGTTTTTGATTGAATTCGTTTTTGAAAATTTTTTGGGTGGTTTTCACCACTTCTTCTAGGGAGTGTTTTTGAAAAATGAAGTATAAATCAACGTAGTCTTTCCATTTTGCCCGTCTACCCAAAGCATAAGCTTTCATGGCCGCCAAGGTTACTAAATTAGGTAGTTTAATAACATTTTGCAGGTTGCTAGAGCAATTGATTTTATAGGGATAGTTGTACCAGGTAATTTTGACCTTGTTAATTATGATGGTTAACTCGTCTTGGCTATCTAAAAAGAGATCTTGGATGGGCCAGAACTGTTTAGTTATTTTTAGAATTTTTTGATTGTCAAAATTGGTGTAGCTAAATAGGTCAAAATCTATGGATCGTCTATGGCCTAAATGCAAAGCAATGGCTGTGCCACCAACTAAGTAAAATTGATTGGAAAATTTTTCTATTAGAGGTAGTAGTTGGGTCTGGTTTTTGTTTAGAATATTAGGATGCATATCGGTTAAAGTAAAGTTTAAAGTAATTTATGGTTGACGGTCGTAAATTGACCCGTTTCTGCTTGGTTAGTTGGTTGAAAATTTTTTTTAGTTGTTTTAGGCCAAAGATATGTTTTAACTTTTGAAATTCACTCCAGTCGGCGTAGTTTAACACTGCCTCGGTTATGCTTTGAGCCGAGAGATTGTTGTGATTTTTGGTTGACCAAATTAGGGTTGGTTTGTTTTTGATAATTTTTCTGGCACGCTCGATTTGACTTTTAGTCATGATTAAATTATACCTTATGAAGTTGTGGATAAGGTTTTTCCTTCTTGACAAATCCTATTATTAGTATTAGTATGGGGGGTATGATCCCAAGGTTAATAGAAAAAATTATTTTTGACAGACTTTATTCTTCGAAGAAGATTGTTATTATTTTGGGGGCGCGTCAAGTTGGCAAAACTACTTTGTTGAGAAGTCTTGGTAATAGATTGCACGGGGAAAATAAAAAAATACTATATTTAAACTGTGACATTGAGGAAGATTGTTCTAGCATAAACACGACCTCATTAACTGTCCTGAAAAAATTGACAGCTGGATTGGATTATGTATTTATTGATGAGGCTCAACGTCTTTCTAATCCTGGATTAACCTTAAAGATTGTTCATGATAATATTCCTTCAGTCAAGATAGTGGCAACTGGGTCGTCTAGTTTTGAACTAAAAAACAAACTTAGCGATGCGCTTACTGGCAGGTATTTTGATTACACGCTTTATCCACTGTCGTTAATGGAGATGTTGGCTAACGTACCATCTTCGAACAATCAAGTTCTTTTAAAGAAACAGGCAGACACCATGTTAGAGGATATACTTTTATATGGTCTTTATCCAGAAATTTATTTGATTAAAAGAAATGATGAGAGAAAAATTTTGCTTGAAAAAATTGTTGAAAGCTACTTATTTAAGGACATTCTTGCTTTTCAAAAAGTACGTTACCCGCAGGCAATTCGAGATTTGACTTGTGCACTTGCTTATCAAATTGGAGCAGAAGTGAATGAAAATGAACTGGCTAATAGAATCAAAATAGACAGAAAAACGGTTGTTAATTATTTGGATATTTTGGAGCAGGCGTTTGTTATTATTCGGGTGTTTCCTTATTCTAAGAATCCTAGACGAGAAATTGGTAAAAAATATAAAATTTATTTTACTGATGTTGGTATCCGAAATGCTCTGATTGGGGATTTTAATTCTACTAACGTCAGGGCTAATTTTGGTTCACTTTGGGAAAATTTTCTTATTGTTGAGCGACTCAAAATGTATGCAAATAAAGGACAATTGCCCAAAATTAATTTTTGGCGTAGTTATGGTGGGGCTGAGGTTGATTATTTGGAAAGATTTTCTCTACAAGAAAGATTTAAAGCTTTTGAAATTAAACATACGCAGGTAGTTTCAAGCAAGGGGGCAAAGCTTTTTTCAAAAGAGTATGGTGTTCCAATTCGCGTTATCAACAAGGATAATTATCTTGATTTTGTAGCTTGAGCTGTTTTCTTTGGTATGGTAGAAAAATTTTCTGGTTACAGTTTTGAGGAAAAGTTGCCAAAATAGAGGTAATGAAGCAGAAGTTGACATTGGTGCTAAAAGTGGTAGTTTTATTACCAGTAACATGAATAATAAATTTTTTGTTGAAACGCTACCTAAAAACACTGCTCATTTGATTACAATGTTTCAAAATAGAAAGCCAGATTTTCTAAAATATTTTTACTTGTCTGGCGGAACTGCATTATCCTTACAAATTGGTCACCGAGAATCTGAAGATTTAGATTTTTTTATTTGAATGGAGTTAAGTTACAGTTTTTAGAATATCATTATAATTTAATTAAGTCTCCTATTAAATGGGGGTCGATTAAACTTAGTTCAATTCAAGATATAGCCTGTACAAAATTGCAAACTATTGGAGCAAGAGGAAGCAAAAAAGATTTTATTGACCTTTATTACTTGTTGGATAGATATTCGTTGAGCGGATTATTTAAGTTGATGGAAAAAAAATATCAAAAAATAAAATATAGCGAAACCCATATTATGAAATCATTGGTTTACTTTAAAGACGCCGAACAGCAACCCATGCCCAGAATGCACAAAGATATCAGTTGGGAAGAAGTTAAAAACAGGATTGTTCTGGCTGTGAAAACTATTAAGTTTTGTTAGTGTTTAGATAAAATGAAAATATATTACGTTACAGGAAATAAAAGGAAGATTTGTTTCTAAAAAAACACAAGTCTGATTATTATAGAAAGGTTATGTTTCACTACAGC
>JAHITH010000019.1 GCA_018817845.1 Patescibacteria group bacterium | reverse complement strand
GATGAGCTGGTGGGGAAGGCCATGACTTCGCGGACACTTGGTTCTCCGAGGATGGCCATTAAAAATCTATCTAATCCTGGGGCGATGCCACCGTGGGGTGGAACGCCGTATTTGAAGGCGGTGAGCATGTGTTCGAACTCTTGTTTTTGTTTTTTGGTGAATTCAATGAGGTCAAAAACTTTTTCTTGGATTTTTGGTTGGTGAATTCTGATACTGCCACCGCCAATTTCTAGTCCGTTTAGAACTAGGTCGTGTTGGAGCCCTCTGACTTTAGTTGGGTCTTGATCTAGGAGCTTGATGTCGTCTGGGTGGGGAGCGGTGAACATATGGTGGCTAGGGGCAAATTTAGCTTTACCTGAACCGTGGAAAAAGTCGGACTCTTTCTGTTCTGTGAATAGGGGGAAATTCGTTATCCAAGCAAAAGCTAGTTCGTTTTTATCATTCTTGTTTTTTCTTAAGTCTGGTTTGTCTGAGCCGTATTTTTCAATTGCTTCTTTATGAGAAAGCCTGGGCCAGGGGGTTTGTTTGATTTTTTTGTTTGGGAAAACCTTTTTAACAAGTTGGGTAAACAGCTCTTCAGTTAATTGAAGTATGTCTTCTTGGGTTACAAAAGACATCTCTATATCTAGTTGGGTGAACTCACCGTAAGCTCTGTCTGCTCTGGGATCTTCATCTCTGAAACATTTGGCAAACTGGAAGTATTTTTCTATTCCAGCAACCATTAAAAGTTGTTTGTATTGTTGGGGGGATTGGGGGAGAGCGTAGAAGTTGCCGGGTTGGAGACGGCTGGGGACGATAAAATCCCTGGCACCTTCTGGAGTTGTTTTGGTTAGAATTGGAGTTTCTATTTCGGTGAAGTCTTTATTAGCTAAAAAATTTCTGATGAATTGAGTAACTTGGGAACGGAGGCGTAAATTTTGAGCCATGCGGGGGCGGCGGAGATCTAGGTATCTGAATTTGTTTCTGTGAATTTCGTCGATTTCATAGCCGTCTGTGTTTATGGGAATAGGGAGTTCTTGAGACTTGCTTATAATAGTAACCTTTTCTGTTTCTATTTCGATGGAGCCGGTTTTGAGCTTTGGATTGATTAGTTTTTCTGGACGAGCTTTAATTAGGCCGGTGATTTCGATGACGTCTTCGGTGTTTAGTTTGGGCAGGCCATGCCTGCCGGCAGGCAGGTTTTGGCCCACGGCTTGGATGATGCCGGATCGGTCGCGTAGGTCTAAAAAAGTAATTTTGCCGTGGTCACGTATGCTGTCTATCCAACCGTTTAGTTTTACTTGTTTACCGATTAACTGGGGGGTTTGGTCTATAAGAGTTCGTTGCATAAGCTATATTGTATAATAAAGTTTATGCCGATGGTGAGACGAGAAATGCCAGGACCAGTGTTTAAAGATACTTGCAGGTTGGAGGTGGGGAGAGAATGTTTGGGAGTAGTGGTGGAGGGAGATGATTTTGATAATTTGGTGTTGAAACTTGATGAACAGATTATTGCTAGGGGTAAATTAAAGTTTATACGAGTAAGAGATCAGGGTGGGCCTCATAGAGTAATGGTATTCGTTTCTGAAGAAGTTTTGGTTGAAAGGGACAGGTTTGGAGAGAAGGTTGAGGTTGAGTTGGGTAGAGAGAGAATTTGTTAGAGGTGGCGAAGTTTTTTTCTTAAAGATTCGAAGATGTAGTTGGGGATGTATTTGAGGGGATTGATGATTAGGTCGTGGGCTGGTAAGTAATTGATATCTTGCCCGCCAAAACCACGTTTGAAAACTGAGACCCCAAAGAAGCGATGATTGGTTTGATTTGGGTCGATCACCCCCCAAAAATTGAAGCGAGAGATTTTTTTATGTTTAGCGTCTTGAATGGCTTGCCAAAGGAGAGCGTGAGTGCCAGGAAACTGGCGGTTTAGAAGTGTGCTGGCGGCAAAATGATAACTAGTTTCGGTGGGATAATGGATGATAAGGGCTTGAGAAAGAATTTTATTTTTGTGCTTAGCGGTGTAGAGGAAGCTTTGGTTGTTTTTTCTAAAAGCTTTAAATTCTGAAAGAAAAAGAGATTTGGAGAAGGGGATAAAGCCTTGTCTTTTGGCAGTGTTAAGTTGGAGGTTGTAAAAACTGGTAACAGTTTTTAGATTGATGGAAGTGGAAACTTTGATGCCAAGCTTGGTAGCTTTTTTGATTTCGTAGCGAGTACTTTTGCGCATTTGAGAAAGTAGTTGATCGAGAGATTTGTTGAGATTTAGTTGAGAAGTGGTGTCGGCAGTAAGGTGCATGGGTGAAGGGAAAAGTTTAAGTGATTGGAAGATCTTCCTGTTGGAAGAATTGTTTAGTATTTGAGGACGAATTCTTATAAAACTGCAGCTTTGTTTTTTAGCTAGTTGTTGGCTGTATTTATACCAGGCCTGGACTAGTTGTTTGTTTTTCCAGTTTAAGATTGGTCCTCCTGGAACTGTAAGATATCTGGCTCTTTTAGCATTTTCTTGGATATATAGACAGACTCCGATTAATTTATTGGAAGAATGAAAGCTGGTAAAAAAGACTGGCTTGCCAACTTGCTGATGAGTGATTCCGTGGTAGTAACTTTGTAAAAAATTGGCTTCTTTGTGTTTCGATACAAAGTTTTCCCAAATTTTGGGGTTAGTGGTGTTTTTGGTAGTAATCATTTGAATTTATTTAATAAGTATATTATTTTGGTAACCTGTTTGATAGATAAGGTGGGGTGGGTAGGAAGGTTGAGATTTTGTTGGCAGGCCTTCTCGGCGTTTGGACAAGAACCTTTCGTGTAGAGGGTGAGCTTAAGGTTGTTTGATGGGGTGATTGGCTGAGAGTACCAGTCCCCTGCGATGATTTGGTTTTTTTTAAGGTAAGTAAAAAGGTTTTGGGGATTTGAGAGTAAAATGTTGTAGCGTAAGTAAATTGAATTTTTAGAAAGTTGGGGCTTTTTGAGTTTAGGGTTGATGATTTTTTTTTGATAGATAAGAGCAATTTTTTGTCGGTGGAGATTAAAGGTACTTAGTTTGTTGAGTTGGTTTAGGGCTAAATGAGCTAAAGGATTGGGGAGTTTGGCAGGGAAAACAGTTGGGGTTTGATGAATTTTTTCTTGCGGGTAAATGGCGCGTGAGATGAGTTTGAGTTTTTGGGAGAGTAAAAGAATAAGTTTACCTATTTGTAAATGATATGTTTTTTTGGCCAGATAACTTAAAGGAGGATGGAGTAGTTGTTGGGTTGTCCATAGATGGTTTGGGAGTTTGAGTTTTGAATAGAGTTTTTTGAAAGAAGGGAGCAGGTGGGGGTTGTTAATGAGAATGGCTCCTCCAAATACAGAAGAAATAATTTTGTCGCGTCCGAAGGAGAGTAGGGTTATGTCTCCGAAAGATCCAAGAGGTTTATTTTGGTAATGAGCACCCAAAGAGTGAGCACAGTCTTCAATTAGGAGAAGGTTGTGTTTTTGAACAAAAGAACGGATGGCTCGTAAGTTAGCTGGTGTGCCAAAGGTGTGCTGGATTATTATAGCCTTAGTTTTTGGGGTAAGTAGTTTGTTTAGTTGGAGATGATTTAGGTTGAATGAGTTGAGTTTTATGTCAGCATAAACGGGCTTGAGTTGATTAGCCAAAATTGGATTGATGACAGCTGAACAGGTGAAGGCTTGGGTGATGATTTCTGATTTTTTGGGTAGGTTGAGAGATTGTAGGGCTAATTGGAGACCGGATCGGCCGGAGTTGAAGAGAAAAGCTTGAGACGTTGGGAAGATTTGATTAAGAGATTGGATGAGCTTGTTTTGGTAGTTGGTTTTTTTCCAAATAAAAGGATTGATGAGTTTTGAGATGGATAACTTTAGATCGTCTGACTCTAGATTGGGAGAGAGAGATATGTGAATTGTTTTCATATATTTATTTTAGATTGAAGATGAATTTTTTGATACTGGTAGGAAGTCTGCCTTCTAAAAGAATGATAATGGGTTTTTTGATATGAGTAAAATGTTTTTTGATATTTTTAGAGTTGATAATTTGGAGCTTATGTGAATGTTTGCCCAAACCTTTTTTTAAATTCAAAGCAAATTGAGGGTTGGTGAGTAAAATAAGATCGGTTTTTTGGAGTTGCTTGCCAAGTTTTTGGTGGATTTGGTTTGATTTTGGTCCAAGTTCGATAATACCTGGAGTAATGATAATTGTAAACCCTGGATGTTTGAGTAGATGTTTAACAGCAGATGTAAAACCTTGCGGATTGGAGTTGTAGGAGTCGTCAAGGATGGTTATTTTTGAGTTGAGTTTTTTGGTAGATAGGCTAAAAGTGTTAGTTTGAATATTTTTGACGGATTTCTTAATTTTGGTGGTGGGGATTTTGAGGTAGTGAGCAACGGCTAGTGCACCGGTGATGTTTTCTATTAAATGAGGAAGGACGATATTGGTGACGTAAGGATGCGTGCCTTGAGAGGTGATGAAAGAGAACTTGGTTTGAGTAAGTAATTGGGAGGTAATTTTAGTAGTGTAGTCTGCCTTTTTGTTTAGAGCGTAGGTAAGGAGAAATTTGCCTTGCTTTTTGGCTAGTTTGATTAGTGGTTTAGTGGAAGGATGAGAGGTGTTTATGAATAGAGGTTCTTTGGGGTTTAAGTTTTTGGCGATTTCGTATTTGGTTTGGAGCAGGTTTTCTAGAGAGCCAAAGAGTTCTAAGTGTTGAGGGGTGATACCTGTAATGAGAGCGATGTGGGGAGGAGTTATTTGGGTGAGAGTTTTAATTTCACCCCTTTTGTATGCGCCCATTTCGGCAATAAAATAGTCTGTATTTTTACTTAGAGATGAGTTGATAGTTCTAATAATACCAAAGGGGGTGTTGTGAGAAGCAGGAGTAGCTAGGCTATTGAAGTGGCTTGAGAGGATGGATTGCAGAAGATGTTTGGTGGAAGATTTGGCGTAAGAACCGGTAATGCCAATGACTTGTGGCTCGAATTTATTAAGTCTCTTTTTTGCTTGATGAGTTTCTTCTTTTAGTACCTGGTTAACTTTTAGTTGAGTCCAAGCCAGAGCTAAAAAGGGGATGAGATAAGAGATAAGATCTAGGTGGAGAAATGATTGGGAATGAGGGGTTCTATATAGTAGAAAAGTGGCGATGATAAGAAAAGTAATGGAAGTAAGTAAGAAATTTTTACCTCTAATGGAGAGCTGGGGTCGTTTGAGCTGATGAGATAGGAAATTATTGGTGGTTTGAATAAGCTCGTAGGTGAGTAAAATGAAGATTAATTGGGGGTAAGGAGAAAACAAGACAATTAGTTTTAGGGTTAATTGGAGAAGTTCTAGGCGTGTTGTTCCTTCTGGTGATTTGGCAAAGAAAAAGAGTCGATCAAGTCGATACTCTTTGACCTGAAAACAATGAGTAAAAAGTAATTGGCGGCGAGCGTTAACAATGAGCCAGAGTAGTATTTTGGTTAGAGTAAAGATGTCCATGAATGAATTGTTTTGGCAATTTTATCAGAGTGAGTATATGGAATAGTGTGGGTACCTTGAGAAATGAGTTTAAGCTTGGAGTCTTTGATGTGTTGGTTTAGGAAGTGGGCATCTTGGAGTGGGGTGATGGTGTCTTTTTTGCCCCATATGATTAGGGTGGGAAGGTTGATTTTTTTGGATTGATTTTTTTGACTTTCCTTAATTATGTTTTTAAAGGTCTCTTTTTTATTAGTGGTTGTGATTTTTGTGTAGTCGCCGTTTCCTGTGAGTTTAATTAAAACCTTGTTGATTATGTGTTTTAGAAAAGGGATTTTTTTGAGAGGTTTGACTACAAGGCTCAAGATTTTGAAGAATGCTCTTTTTGTGAATGAGTCGCGTGATATTCCGGCTGAGGCGCAGAGGATAACTCCTGTTAAACATGAGGGATTGTTTTGGGCAATTTTTATGGTGATTCTGCCTCCAAATGAGTGCCCAAAAAGATAATAGGGTTGATTTTTGAAGTGTTTAGAGCATTTTTTTTTGATTAGTTTAGCAAAGTTAGCATTGTTCCAGGGGATGTTTGGTTCTGGGTAGTCAAAGTATGGAAGTTTGGGAGTGTAGGGGTTAAAGTCTAGTTTGGTAAGTTTTTGCTTAAGGGGTTTAAGTTTTTTGATATTGGATCCCCAGCCGTGAATAAGACAAATATTTTCGATTTTGATTTGCATTGTGTAAGGGATATTATACTGTGGTTGGTGAGATTTGTTAGTAGGTGAGTAAAGGATGGTAAGGTTTAGATTCCTTGTTTTGATATGATTTCCTTACAATGACATATTTAGCTACGATTACTGATAAAAGACAGGTTACTATTCCTGTGGATGTGTACAGGGCAATGGAGATGAAAAAGGGTCAAAAGGTGATTGTGCAAGTGGGTGATAGGATAATTAGCATGAGGCCTGTTGAAGACTTGGTAAATAAATTGGCTGGTTCGGTAAAGATACCGGTTAAGTATAAGAATATGGATGTTGACAAAATTGTTGCCAAGGCTAAGCGGGTATATTTTGATAAAAAATTAATGAAGGAGTTCCTGGTTTGATTTGCGTAGATCTCCAAAATTATTCTTTTTTGATACGGGTTTGTTGTGTTATTTGCTGGGTATTAAAAATAAGACGGCTTTGATTAACCATCATCTTTATGGTCATATTTTTGAAAACTTTGTAGTGTCGGAAATAATGAAGAAAAATTTTAATGATTATTC
>JAHITH010000018.1 GCA_018817845.1 Patescibacteria group bacterium | reverse complement strand
GAACGAAATCGTGCTCAAGCCCAAAAAGACATTCAAGATTTCGTAGATGAAAATACAGAAAAATTTCGGAAGCTGGCAATAAAGCTTGATGCTGAATTTGATGGGTGGCAAAAAGGAAGTGATAAGAAGGTGCATTATCCGTCAAGCCAAAAACTTTGGGAACTTTGTAAGAAAAATGGAGATATTTACGAAGAAAACTATACTGGTTTATATTGTGTTGGTTGTGAAGCTTTTTATACAAAAAATGAGCTCAACGAGGACGGAGAGTGCAAAGAACACCCTGGAAAGAAACTTGAGGAAGTGGCTGAGAAGAATTATTTTTTTAAATTGTCTAACTATCAAGACAAACTACTAAAACTTATAAAGAGCAAAGAGTTTGAAATCGTACCAAAAAAAAGAGAGAATGAGGTGCTTTCTTTTATTGAGCTAGGGCTTAAAGATATCAGTATCTCAAGGTCGAATGAGAGAGCCAGAAATTGGGGAGTGCCAGTGCCAGGAGATAATGGGCAGAGAATATACGTCTGGATGGATGCCTTAAATATATATCAATCTGGGATAGGTTTTGGTTGGGACGAAAAAAAATATGAAAAATGGTGGCCGGCAGATGTCCATGTAATTGGTAAGGGGATTTTAAGATTTCATGCGGTTTATTGGCCTGCATTTCTTTTGTCTGCAGGACTGAAACTACCTAAGAAGATTTTTGTACATGAATACTTAACGGTTAATGACCAGAAAATGAGTAAAACAGTAGGTAATGTGTATGACCCGGTTCCTTTGCTAGAAAAGATGGGGGCTGATCCGCTGAGATATTATCTGCTAGCCAAAATTTCCCCTTTTGCAGATGGTGATTTTAGTGAAAAGAAGGTATATCAA
Organism: Patescibacteria group bacterium; assembly: GCA_018817845.1. Taxonomy (GTDB): domain Bacteria; phylum Patescibacteriota; class Microgenomatia; order UBA1400; family MFAQ01; genus JAHITH01. The sequence continues at coordinate 3,652 of JAHITH010000018.1, read as the reverse complement.
ACTTATACCTCTGATTTGGTGAATGGGTTGGGTAATTTAACGGCCAGGGTGGCGGCGATGGCGGAAGGAGAAGAGATTATTATAGATTCCCGCCTGCGCGGGAATGACGTAGGAGGTGGAATGACGAAGGGTGTTGGGGAGAAGTTGGAAAGTTTTGAGTTTGATAAGGCGTTGGGGTTGATTTGGGATGAAATTAGAAAGGCAGATAAATTGATTAATGAAAAAGAAGTGTGGAAACTTGAAGGTGAGAAAAAAAAGGAAGTTTTAACCACTTTAATTAATCAAATTAGACAGATTGGGGTGGATCTGCAGCCGTTTTTGCCAGAAACTGCCAAAAAAATAATAAAACAGTTTGCAGGGCCAAAGATTGTAAGAGGTGAAAACTTGTTTGAGAGATTAAGCTAGGCGCTTAATAAATTTCTTAATTAACCAGTTTTGGATTGATGTAGGCAGAATCTTATGAACCAAGTAAAGAATTTTGGCGTCGTAGCCCACTAGGTAATTATTTTTTGGATTGTGAGTCTCGATGACTTTTTTTATTTGAACAGCAACCCTTTCGGGGCCTTGATGTCGATTAAGTTTTGAGGTAATTTTTTTGAATTTGTTGTTTAGCTTTCTGATTTTTGATTTTGAACTTAGATGTTTACAGTCTGGATAGTAAGTGTTTTTTTTGGAATTGGTTTTAAAAGAACCAGGGTTTATTGATACTGCGTTTACGTTAAAAATTGATTCTTCTACCCTTAAAGATTGTGTTAGGGCTTCTAAGGCAAACTTGGAAGCGGAGTAAATACCATAAAAGGCAGTGGTAGTAAGACCGAAAATGCTATTGACATTAATTATTAAACCTTGTTGTTGTTTTCTCATATGGGGAAGTACGGCAAAGATCATTTTGAAGGCGCCAAATAAGTTGACGTTGAACTGTTGTCTGACTTCCTCTATGGTGAAACTACCAACGCAACCCATGTGTGCATAACCTGCGTTGTTTACCAAGCAGTTAATTTTGCCCGTTTTTTTAATTATTTTTTTTACCGTTTGGGTAATTTTGTCTTGAGGCCAGGTTATGTCTAGAATTAAGGTCTTGGGTTGGATGCTTAAGGGTAAATTGGTAAATACTTTTAGGTCCTTTTGCTTACGGACGGTTCCGAAAACTTTATAGCCAGATTGGGCTAGTAGTTTGGCGGTATAAAATCCAAAGCCAGAGGATACACCTGTGATTAAAACTGTTTTTTTCATGGCACTATTTTATATTAAACTAAAGTTAATGCTTATTGATACGCACTGCCATTTAACGGATAAGAGATTTGATGGGGATATTGAAGGCGTACTGGAAAGGGCAGGGGCCGTAGGGGTGGAAAAAATTATTGCACCCAGTACTAGTTTAGGTGATGCCAAACAGGCTGTAAAAATAGCAGATAAGTTTAAGGGTGTTTATTGTTTAGTGGGGGTACACCCAGAACACGTTGATGAGACTGTGGACATTGCAAGACTTAGAGATGTGGTTGAGTCGTCAAGAAAGGTAGTGGGGGTTGGTGAAATTGGGCTGGATTTTCATTATGATAAAGAAAAGAAAACGAAAAATAAACAGATAGAGTTGTTTGAGAAACAGCTTGAACTGGCGGTGGAGCTTGGATTACCAGTGGCGATTCATGCCAGAGAGGCCGAAGAAGAAATGAGGGAGGTGTTTGAAAAATTGAAGGAACGCAACCTTCAAGGGGGGGTGTTTCATTGCTGGGGTGGAAATAGGGATTTTTTAGAGTATGTTTTAGATAAAGGTTTTTATGTAAGTTTTTGTGGAAATATAACGTACAAAAACAATGAAAAACTTAGAGATTTGTTAAAGCTGGTGCCATTGGAGCGGTTGCTTTTGGAGACGGATTCGCCCTATTTATCACCCGAGCCGCTACGGGGAGAGCTAAATGAACCTAAAAATGTTAAAATAACGGCTAAGTTTATAGCTAGCACCTTAGGGTTAGATGTAAACACTTTAATTAATCAAACAACCAAAAATAGTTTATGTTTGTTTTCCTTAGAAAATTAATAAGAAGATATCCCAATAAAAGCCATAGAGCTTTGGAAATATTGCCTGGTTTAGTAAGTTGGAGCTTGATTTTACTACCCGTATGGGGATCTTTTTTGTGGCCATTGGGATTGGCTTATTTTATTATTATTTTTGATATTTACTGGCTGTATCGATCCACAACCATGGCTGTCTTTGCCATGATGTCACATTTTAGAATTGAGGCCAACAAGAAATATGACTGGATGGGTGACGTTAAAGGTTTTGGAGACTGGAAGACGGTATACCATGTGGTAGTTATTCCTACCTACAAAGAACCGATTACTACCTTAGAGCGAACACTAAAGGCCATGGCCTCGCAAACATTGAGTCCAAAACAGATAATACCGGTGGTGGCTTTTGAGGAAAGAGCTGGGAAAGAAATAAATGAGGCCAGAAGAGAGATGTTGGAGAAAAAATTTGGAGACAAGTTTGCCAAGTTAATTTTTTCTTACCACCCAGCGAATATAAGGGGGGAAGTGGTGGGCAAATCTTCGAATGCTGCTTGGGGAGCTAAGACATTTTTAAAAGAAATGAAGAAACAAAAAGACTGGCAGATGGATAAGATGACTATTTCTTCGGTAGACTGCGATGTGGTGTTACACCCCAATCATATGGCCGTGTTAACTTATAAATTTTTAGATAGTCCTAGAAGATACAGGACTATTTGGCAGGGAGCAATAATGTTTTACAACAACATTGAGAAAATTCCTTGGCCCATGAGGGTATATGGAAGAATAGCCAGTGTAATTAATATGGGCATGCTGATGAGGCCAGACAGATTGATTAATTTTTCAACCTATAGTTTAAGTCTTAAATTGATGGATGAGGTAGGATACTGGGATAGCGATGTGATACCAGAAGACTACAGAATCTTTTTTAAAACTTATTTTGCTACTGGAGGAGAGGTGGAGGTAGAGCCAATATTCTTGCCTATCTTTGCGGATGCGGCAGAAGCGGTTGGTTTCTGGAATACGTTTGTAAATACTTATGAGCAGGTGAAGAGGTGGGCTTGGGGGGCAAGCGATGATGTTTACATTATCAAAAACTACATATTAGATAAAAAAGCACCGTTTTGGGATAAGACCATAAGGGTGTTTAAGGTTTTGGAAGATCATATGTTGTGGCCGGTAAACTGGTTTATTATTACTTTGGGGGCTACATTACCGCCGCTACTTAATGATAAATTTTCTAGAACTGTAATTGGAAAGACTCTGCCCCAAGTGGCTTCTGCCATACTGACGTTGAGCTTGGTAAGTTTACTAGCAATCATGGTAGTAGACTTTAAAGCTAGACCAAAAGTAGAGGGGTTATCTTGGTGGAGGAAAGTATTGTCTCCATTTGAATTCGTCTTATTACCAGTGGTGGGTTTCTTCTTTGCAGCCATACCAGGAATTGATGCTCACACAAGATTAATGCTGGGCAAATACTTGGAGTACAGGGTAACTGAAAAGGTTTGAGTAAATTTATTTAACCCACAATATCCCATTTTTTTAGTTTACTGGGTTCGGTAGTTTGGAGTTGGTGTAGTTGGTAATACAACCCCTTTTTTGCAAGGAGTTCTTGGTGGCTGCCCATTTCTGCTATCTCTTTTTT